>JACIWT010000011.1 GCA_014360825.1 Chloroflexota bacterium
CGCTCGGTCAGGATTTCCATCCAGTAGACCGCATTGGCGCCACCTGTGTTGACTCCTTCGCGGGCCTGATAGTCCGACCTGCCCAGCATTTTGCGCACGGCGTTCAGGGCCTTGGGGCGGGCGGTGAGCCAGGCGCTGGTGGGGTCATCGGCGTTCACCGGCGCGGCCTCAAACCCCAGCCTGCGGGTCAGGGCCATGACCTCTTCCAGGGTGCTGTCGTAGTCCAGGCCCTTGCCCCGCGCCTTCTTCTGCCAGTAGGTGTAGGGCACCGGGTAGCGCGTGGGCTGGCCCTTCTGCACCACGAAGACGCTGGTGCGATTGGTCGCCCCTTCAAACACCTGCAGGCTGCTCAGGTCGTCCACGTGCAGCACCCGCAGGGGAATGCCCTCACCCCCGGCCCCTCTCCCGCTAGCGGGAGAGGGGAGTGTGAAGCGGCGGAAGCCCTGGCCAGCGCCTGCGGTCTTCCACACGCTCTGGGTGATGACGAAGCCCAGTTTCCCACCCTCCTTCAGATAGCGGTCAATGGCTACATAAGCCATCAGCGTGGATATATCTTTCTTGCCCTTTCCCAGGATGGTGTCCATGCCCGAGTGGACAAACAATCCGTAATCCTGCCACAGAGGCGCGCTTTGTTCTCTGTATCCCTGGGGCAAACTCTCCCAGTTGATCCAGGGCGGATTGCCCACCACGTAGTCGAAGGGTTCCAGGAAGAGGGGCATGAAGGCGTTCTTGAGCACCCGCGCCCAGATGCTATCCAGCCCCCGGCGGTGCAGATCCGTCAGCCGCCCGTAGAGTTCCGCCAGCGCCGCCTCGCTTTCCGGATGGGCGGCCACGTCGGGCAGTTCCGCCCGGCAGCGCTGCAGGAAAGCCTCCGGGCTGAAGTCGCCCTTCACGTATTCCTCCAGGATGGCGGTCAGGCGGTCCATCTCCGGGCGGGAGTCAATCACCTCGGGCACGGGGAGTTCCCCTACTGCGGTGTCCAAGATGCGCCGGTTGTAGTCCGTCAATTCGCGCCCCCTAGACGGGGTCAGGATGCTATCGGCCAGATAGATGGGGATTTCCACCTCGCGGCGGCGGTAGGGCAGGAGATCGGCGATGGCCAGCAGGTAGTTCACCCGCGCCGCCAGCACCGCCAGTGGGTTGAGGTCAATCCCCACTACGCTGTTCAGGATGATCTCCAGCGTGTCCGCTTCGGCCAGGCCGGCCTCCTGGCAGTTGGCTTTGAGGCCGCGGATGGCCAGCACCAGGAAGGTGCCGGAGCCGCAGGCGGGATCCAGCAGGCGCTTGTTGGGTGTGGGGATGCGCTTGCCGGGTTTGGGTGGCAGGAAGAGCGGCTCGTTCAACTGGGTCAGGAGGCGCTCGGCCAGCCAGTCCGGGGTGTAGAACTCGCCCAGGTCGTGGCGGATCTCGCGCGGCAAAAGGTAGTGGTACAGTTTCTTGAGTAGGTCGCGGGCCGAGTGAGGGTCATCCTGCACGGTGGCGGGATTGTACTCCGCCAGGCGGCCCAGGGTATCGCGCAGCGCCTCCTCCACTTCATCGTCCCAGGCGCTCAGATACCAGGAGAAGAAATCGCCCTCCAGGAGGTTTTTCAGCCCCAGGGCGCGGAAGATGTCGCCTTCCTCCATCCCTTTCAGTTCGTGGCGTAACGCTTCGCCCTGGAGGTTGGCGATGGTGGTCAGCGGCGTGGTGCCGAGGGCCCCGCCGGCGTGCGCTTGTAGAACCAGCCGGGCGATGTTTTTGACCAGGAACGAGAAGTAGGTGTGGATGGCGAAGAACAGGCGCGGTGCGTCCACCTGGCCGGGCTTGAGCCCCATGCCCCGCGCGAACTCGTGCAACTCTCCCTTGTGCTTGAGTTTGCCTTCGGCGGCCTCGTAGCCGGCCACCTCGCCGAAGAAGAGGCGCCATTGGGCGTAGAGACTCGCGGGCAGGCCCTCGGCGTGGGCTTCCAGGGCATTGTAGAAGGCCCGCGTTACTCGCTGGCTGTAGATGTTCTGGCTGCCGAAGTCCTCCACCAGGTTGTCGGGGATCAGGGCGCGCCCCGAGGCCAAGGAAAAGAGGGAGCGCAGGAACCGCTCGGCCGAGGCGCGGTTGACCGCCAGCGGTTGTTCGGTGAGGTAGTGGCCCTCGTGGTAGCGGACGAAGATGACGTAGTGCCCGTCAATGACGGCACCCAACAGGCGGTCGCGGCCGTGGCGCTCTTTGCTCGCCAGTCCCGCGATGTAATCTTTGGTTTGCTGGACGGCGTGCCGGGTGTGGCCGTGGTCCAAGGAGTCGCGCAGGGAACCCGGCGGTTCGTACTCGATGACGAAGCGGTTGTACACGGCGTCGGCGCGCCCGGTGGCCAGGGTGTACTCCTGGCGGAAGGTTACGCTCACGCCCAGGTCGTCGGCAATGGCGGCGATGGCGTTGTTCATGGCGTGCTCGAACTCAGCTTCGTTGCGGGCCTCCCGAGCCGCTGTCTGGATACGCTGCGCGAACTCCGGGCTCACCCGGCGAATGTACTCGTATTGTTCGGTGATGGAACGTTCGCCCATCGCCCCTCCATTGATAACCCTATGGTAGGGGCACGGCAATGCCGCGCCCCTACGGTGCTACATACAACGCACTGGCCGTGGAGAACACGATCAACGCCTGGCCCGCGATGTAGGTCAGCCACACCACATCGCCCACCAGAGTCCAGACGTTGCCCCGGAAAAGTTCGTTGCCCAGGATGGTGTCGGAGACCAGGAATAGGATCGCCCCCAAGGCCAGGGGGATGAAGCGTGGCTCCTGCACGGCCAGGGCCACGGCCAGTCCAACCATTGCCGATAGGAGCAGGGCATAGCCCAGCGAGCCGTAATTCAGCACCGCCGGGGCCTGTGGGCCGCGGATCAGGGCCCACCAGGTGGCCAGGGCCACTATGAAAAGCGCGGCCAGCGAGAGGATTCGCGCCCGCCCGTCGGTCAGCCCCAGCGCCCCACCCAATCGCAGGTAGGCGGCGATGTAGAAGATGTGCCCCAGGCCGAAGGCCACCATGCCGTAGATAACCCGCTCCGGCATGGGGATGATCTCGGCGGCCATAATCAGGTCGCCCAGGAAGCCGCAGGCCATGCCCACTACGATGAGCGCGGTGTAGCCGGCCAGCGGCCTCACACCCGCGCCGGCCCGCCACCATATCACCGCGCACAACACGAGAATGAACGAGGAGGCCATGCGGTTGGGCAGCGGGATGCGGTTGGTGCGGGTCTCGTTGAGCGGCCCGAAGGCGAAGCCGAAGACGAGCAGCATCGCCCACGAGAATAGCAGCACGTACAGCAGCCCGCGATAGGGTTGAGGGATGAGGAATGGATACATGGTCACCTCCATTGGCCTGCGCTGGGCAGAGAGACTGCTTGTTAACACCTATTATAACGCAAGGCATTGGTGGCCGCAAGTACGACGGGGGTTTGTTTGCTGCACCACTCAGGCGATTGAAATCGCCCCTGGAGGGCACATCCGTGCCATCCGTCCACCTGCGTGGACGGGAACCTTCGGCGTCCTATTGTTCTCCAGCAGTTGCACTGCCGGCAGTAGAAGCCAACTCGCGGCAGTGCAACTGCCGCTGAACAATGGGGGGCACATCCGTGCCAGCCGTCCACCTGCGTGGACGGGAACCTTCAGCGTCCCCGTAGGGGGACGCCCGGCCCACGGGGTCCTGGAGGCGCGGTTTCAACCGCCAGGTATTGTTACTACGGGCACCCGGCTTTGTAACACCAACTATGCACCTCTTCCCCCGCCGCATTCCACAATATTGCCTTATCCCCATCGTCATTCCAAACATAGCCCTTCATCCAGAAGAGGTCAGTTGGCGGGTTAGATGGTTGAGCGTCCGCCCCGCTGTGCACTCGCACCCAAGATAAAGCCTCCAGTACAAAATCTGGTGGGAAGGTATACCACTGGTCTCCCTCCACAGACTGGATTTTCCAATCCTTCATCACCTGCGCGAATGGCCCCTCGTTGTAGATCTCCACGTATTCATCCCGTCCCTTGTATACGAGGTCTATGATGCGCAGCACGCCGTAGGGGGTGGGGGTCATCGTCGGCGTGGCTGTGCGGGTGGGCGTGTGGGTGGGGGTGGAGGTGCGGGTGGCCGTTTGAGTCGGCGTGGGAGTGTGGGTTCGGGTCGGGGTGATGGTCGGGGTCGAGGTCTCAGTGGGCAGGGGCGTGGCCACGCGATCCACTTTGATCAGCAGCGGTAGCCAGAGCCGGGGTATCCGATCCGCGTGAACGGTGTAGGTGATGCCGGTGGTCGTTACCGTTACCGTGCCGTAGATATCCGTTCGGTAGATAGTCGCTCCTGTCGCCTGCAGCCGATCCAACACCTCTTGGTGGGGATGCCCATCCCGGTTCCCGGCTCCCACGGAGATGATGGCCACCGCCGGCCCTACTGCGGTCAGGAAAGGCTCGGTCGAAGAGGTGCGGCTGCCATGATGCGCCACCTTCAGGATCTCGGCGTCCAGCCGCAGTCCCGAGGCGAGCATCGCCGTCTCCCCGGCCGCCTCTACATCGCCGGTCAGGAGGAAATCCACCGCCCCGTAGGAAGCGCGCAGGACGATGGAGTTGTTGTTGGTGTCCGCAGTGAGGGCAGAGGGATGGAGAACCGTGGTGGTCATCGCCGTGCCCCAGGTGAGGATGTCGCCGGTCCGCGCGATCACTGTTGGGATTGCGCAGGCGGCGACCAGGTCGAAGAAGTCCTGACAGGCTCGGGTGTCACAGTCCTCTCCGTTATGTACCACCTGTTGCACCGGGAACGTTCTGAGGATAGCGCTCAGTCCACCCACGTGATCCTGGTGGGCATGGGTCAGCACCACTACCTCGACATCCGTGATGCCGCGGGTCATCAGATAGTCGGCGATGACCGTTCCAGCGCTGACGGGACCGCCATCCACGAGGATATCCCAACCGTCCGGGGTGCGGACCCAGATCGCATCCCCCTGACCCACGTCGAAGAAGGTAACCGATGCTGGCGGACCAACTTGGTGTGGTGCGTTAGGCGACTGGGTCGGCGGCGAGGCCAGGACCCGGCCCACAACCGCCCATAATAGGCCGGCGAATAGGGCCAGTAACAGAAGCCGCGCCCGTTTGCCGTTCATCACGCTTTACCCTCCGGAGTCTGTGGGCCACGCTATACAATTCTCAGCCGATTTCTATGATGAACTGTTTCCTTATGCTTGGGCTGTAGTCTTCCTGGTCTTGGTTCTGACTAAGTTGTCTGGTGAAGGCTGGCCTACGGCTCTCAAGTCACCAGCACGCTATGTGAAACAGTTTCGAAGAAAAAGGAGCCGTCCCTTTTCTGGGAGCAGCCCCCGAACGAGCGTTGCAGCAACTTATGTGGACCCTGGCTTCAGCAAGATCGGCAGCCACAACTTGAGGCGCTGGTACGCGCCGAAATCTTTGAGCACTGTGACGCTGTCATCTCCGGTGTTGGAAACCATCACGTATTTGGTGACTGGGTTGGCGGCGATGCCCTGCCGGGGAGCCTGGCCGACGTTGAACGTGGCGACCCAATGGTTGATGTTGGCGTTGTACACATACACCTTATTGGTGGGGACCGTCGTCACCCAGACGTTGTTCGTGGCGGTGTCCACAGCAAGGGCGTAGAGGCCGTTGCCGATGTCAGGTGGGTCCACCAGGCGTTCCACGGTATCGGTGTTGCCGTCCATGATGATCAGTTTGCCGTAGGTGGAGGCGACGTAGACCTTATGAGACTGGGGTTGCACGCCGATGCCGTAGGGGCGCGGGGCGAAATTCGGGTCCAGCACGTTTTGGGCCAGGGGAATGGTCTTGACCAAGGTGTCCGTGTTGGCATTGATGACAGCGACGGTGCTACGATTGAAAGCGAATCCGCCGTAGTTGGACACATAGACCTTGTTTGCCGCCTCGTCCAACGCCAATCGCACCGGCTCGGTACCCACACTGATCTCTTTGATCACGCTAAGGGTGTTGCCATTGATGACCGTCACTGTACCACGCCCCGCATTGGCCACATAGACCTTATGGGTGGACGGGTTCACAATGATGCCCTGTGGCTGGCTCCCTGTCTCCAGGGCGATGGAATTGATGAAGTTCGGACCCGCGGTGTCGAAGACGGTGACCAAATCGGCGTCGGTGTTGGTAACGAAGAGGCGGCCGAGGCCGGGGTCCACCGCCAGTTCGTTGGGACTATGGTCCGCGCTGCCCCGGATACTGACGCGCCAGTTCTGGTTGCCATCAATGATGGCCAGGCTTTGGCTACCATTGTTGGCGACGTAGTATTTGTTCGTCGTCGTGTCCACCGCGACGCCGTAGGGTCGGAAGCCCACTGGCAATGTGTTCTCGACGTAGAATACGGGAGTGGGCGAGACAGTGGGCGTTGGGGTGATGGTGGGCGAGGGCTGGGTGGTGGGCGTCGGGGTGGGGCCAGAGCCTTCCAAGTCCATCCACACATCGTCAATGTAGGTGGTGCAAACGCCCTGGGCGTCTTCCACCAAGACCTCCACGAAGACCACGAGGCGGTCGGCCTGGGCGGTGGCGGTAACGCGCAGGAAACTCCATTCCTTGTCGCTCCAGTTCCAATCGCTCCACACCACCTGAATCGAATCGGGGTTGGCCACGCCACGGGGGTGGATGCCGATGCGCTTGGCCATCTTGTTGGGCTTCTGGGTGCCCGTCAGGCCATTCCAGGCGGTTTTGACCCATGCTTTGGCCCGATAGACCTCGCCAGCCTGGATGCGAACGCCAGGACCACCGCCCGGCAGGATGGTGGTGAGGGTGGTCTGGAAAATGCCTGCCCGGTAGGGGGTGCCTTCGCTCTCGATGGCCTGGGCGTACTGGCCGGCGAAAGCGTGGGTGGAGCGATAGAAGCGGGGAACAGGGCGATACTGGGCTCCCACATAGGGCACCCAGAACTCAGCGACCTCTCCATCGCCGTACATGTAATAAGAGCCCTCGAAATCCCCGTTCTGGACCAGGTTGATGCCTACCGGGGGGATTCCTTGGGCTGAAGTCGAGGTGTGCGCCTGAAGTAGTACCAGGCTCAGGGCGAGGAGAAGGATGGGGAACAGTCCTCTTTTCATGTCGTCTGTGCATCCTCCTTGTTTTGGATTTCTGGCCCGGCCTGGCCCAGTGGGGATGGGGGAGCAGTTTGGCATAATGCGGGCGGGGCGGCCGGATTAGTGAGCATTGTAGCACGGTTGGGGCAGGCTGTCAACTGCACAGCCAGTGCCACTCGTTACTCGCTGGTATGCCTTTGCGTTTGGTGCATTTTCATGGTAAAATAAAAATAAAGATGAGCCCCTGTAGCTCAGTGGACAGAGCAGTGGCCTTCTAAGCCATGTGTCGTGCGTTCGAATCGCACCAGGGGTGCTGAGATGCAGTTGACAGAGAGCACTTGCTTGCCGCCAAATGGTGCACCCTCATTCAGACCTTGGCGGCAAAGACGGAGCGATATGAGCGTTCGGTTCGCAGTCCGATGGATGATCGGGGTCCTTCTCCTCACCACCGCCTGTAGCAACATCCCCTTCTTGCGCCCTGCGCCCACACCCACTCCCGCGCCTACCCTCGAAAGCGCATTAGCCACCGCCAGCGACTTCCTTTCCGCCTGGGAGAGGTGGGACTACGAAGGCATGTATGATCTCCTCTCCCCCAGCGCGAAGGAGACTATCTCCCGCGAGCGCTTTGTCACCCGCTACCGTAACATCGCCCAGGAGGCTACTATCACCGCCGTCAAAACCCAGCGCGGGTCGGGCCAGGTGGACGGGGAGACGGCCACTGTCGCATTCCGCGTGCTTATGGAGACGCAATTAGTGGGTCAGATTGTGCTCGACAACAGCCTGCATCTCTCCTGGCGCGACTGGCACTGGGATGTGGACTGGACCCCCGCTGCTATCTTCCCCACCTTGAGCGGGGATAACTTGGTCCATCTCTTCCGCAACACCCCTGCCAGAGGAAGCATCTACGACCGCGACGGTTTGCCCTTGGCTACGTTAGGCAAGAAACTGGCGATCGGCGTAGTCCCCGGGCAGATCGAGGATGAGGCCCGCCTGGTAAACGAATTGGGCCGCATCTTTCGACTCACGCCAGACCAGGTGCGCGCCAAGTATGCCAGTGCTGGCCGGCCCGACTGGTTCATGCCCGTGGGCGAGTTGTGGCCTGAGCAATACGTGGTGGAGAGGGCGGTGCTCGATGGGTTAGCGGGCGTGGCGGTGCGGGAGTTGGACGTGCGCATCTACCCCAACGGCTCTTTGGCCGGACAAGTGATAGGCTATCTGGGCGAAATCCAGCCCGATGACTTGTCGGTGTTGGAGCCGAGGGGCTACCGCGCGGGCGACATCGTCGGCGCCGCAGGGCTGGAGCGTTCGGCAGAGGAGTATCTGGCTGGCGGGCACGGCGCGACGCTGGCTATTATCTCGCCGGAGGGCCAGATCGTGAACATCATCGCCCAGCGCCAAGCCACGCCTTCCAGTTCGGTCTACACTACGCTGGATACGAAACTCCAGCGTGCAGCCGAGGCTGCCCTGGCCGGGCGCAACGGGGCCATTGTGGCCTTGGACCCTCAGACCGGCGATGTGCTGGCCATGGCCTCGAGCCCTGGCTACGACCCCGGCAACCTCACTGCTGGGCTCACGGCCGAGCAGTGGGCCGCGCTGCTCAACGACCCCAACCATCCCCTCCTCAATCGAGCCACCCTGGGCCTATATCCACTGGGCTCGACTTTCAAGATTGTGACCATGGCTGCAGGCATGGAGGAATTGGGGCTGACGGCGGATTCACACTATTACTGTGCCGGGCAATGGGAACTGGGCGACGGCTGGCCGCGAGCCTGCTGGATCTGGGCCGAGGCCCACACTGGGCACGGCGACATCAACCTGTTCAACGGGCTGGTGCACTCCTGTAACACTGTCTTCTGGGAAGTGGGCAAGGCGCTCGACGCCCACGACCCGACGGCGCTGCCCCGTATGGCCCGCGCCTTCGGCCTGGGAGCGACTACCGGCATCCAATGGCTGGAAGAAGCGACTGGCTTGGTGCCCGACCCTGCCTGGGTGGATGCTAATACCCCACGCAGTTGGGCGGTGAGCGATGCGGTGAACTTGGCCATTGGGCAGGGGTACTTGCAGGTCACGCCATTGCAAGCAGCAAATTTGATCGCTGCAGTGGCCAACGGGGGGACGCTCTACACGCCGCGCTTGGTGCGTCGCATTGTTTCGCCGACGGGCGGCGAACAGATCTTCGAGCCACAGGTGATCCGTCAGTTGCCGGTGTCGCCAGGCAACCTGGAGGTGATTCGCCAGGCGCTGGTGGCTGTGGCGCAGCGGGGCACGGCACGGAATACCTTGGCGGGCTTCACCGTATCCACGGCGGGCAAGACGGGCACTGCCGAAGCGCCCCCGGGGGCAACTCACGCCTGGTTTCTTGGCTACGCCCCGGCCGAGAACCCGCAGATTGCGGTGGCCGTCGTGGTCGAGCACGGCGGCCAGGGCAACCTGGTAGCCGCCCCCATCTTCCGCCAAGTATTGGAGGCGTTCTTCGGGATGTAGGGGCGTCGCATGCTACGCCCCTACGGGTTGCGACCAGCAAATCGCCGTCTGGAGACGGCTACATATACGGAATTCGAAAAAGGGTTGGCGTGATTCAGAAGTGGACGTATAATACAATATAGCGTAAATTCTCGAGTTTGTGTCATGGCGCTGATTGGAGGAAGGAGGTGGGAAGATGGAAAAGTTCACCGCGGTTTTTGAACAAGAGGGAGAATGGTGGATTGGGTATGTGGAGGAATTGCCAGGTGCCAATACGCAAGGCCGAACCTTGGAGGAAGCGCGCGAGAACCTGAAAGAGGCCGTGCGTCTCGTCATTGAGGCCAACCGAGAGTTAGCGCGCCGCGAAACTGCGGGCAAAGGTGTTGTGCGAGAAGAGTTGATGGTGCCTGTGTAATGAAGCGCCGCGCCTTACTGAAGCATCTCAGACTGTACGGCTGTGAGTTGTTGCGCGAAGGTGAGAAGCATTCTGTGTATTGGAACCCAGCCAATAGAAGAACATCGTCGGTGCCACGACACACTGAGATTGTGGACAAACTTGCTCGTAAGATCTGCAAAGACCTCGGGATCCCGACACCCTAAGGATAGACTGCCGGAAACGAATGCCTGTGAACCCCCACCGACTCATAACTCTCACCCTCCTCATCCTCCTTCTCGCCATCGGCTGCCAGGCCAGCCCTGGGCCGACCGCCCTTCCCATCACGCTCACCGCTCCGGCGCCAGGCCCTTTCCCCTCGCTGACCCCAGCGCCCCGGGCGGCACGCTCATCGTCGGCCTGGATGCCCCGGTAGATAGCCTCGACCCAGCGGCCGCCTATGGCGCAACTTTGATGCAGCGCGGAGCACGTACTCCACTTGTCTAGGACAACCGGCTGCGCTATAATCCGGCTGTATCTCCTATAAGGGCCTGCGGATGGGGCAAGGCACTTATCCTTAAGTGGCTGAATTTTGTTTGGCGGACTGGCGGAGGGACAAAACGATGACAAACGCGTTGACTTATTTGGAGAAACTAATGCGTGAGACACAAAAATCCGAGGCTGAGGTGATGACTTTGGCCTTCCAGACTGGCCTACGGCAGTTATGGCGGGAGCGCATCTTGGGCCGCTACCTGCGCGGGGAGATCGCCCGTGATGAGGCCATCGAAGCCGTGGGCATTGATTGGGTGGAGTTAGCCGAACGCCAGCACAAAGCAATGATGGAGGACCTGGCGTGGGCACTGGGGAACTGAGTATCGCTGTAGCAGACGCTGGCCCGCTCATCCACCTGACCGAGATCGGCTGCCTGCCGCTCTTGCGTATCTTCGATGCTTTGCACATCCCAGACGCAGTGTGGTCGGAGACTGTCGAACAGGATCGCGTTCCACGGGATGATGTTCTAAAACTAAGCACTGTTCAGCGGCACACCTTGTCACAGTCAGAGGTCACGCGGTTCACACAGGAAAACAGTCTTGAGGATCTGCACGATGGCGAACGCGAATGCCTTTATCTTTGCCAGCAGATAGGTGTCTCCATTCTGTTAACCGATGACCTGGCTGTACGGGATGCCGCCAAGCGTCTGAATCTGACAGCAGTAGGCTCCTTGGGTATCGTGGTCCGGGCTTACCGATTGGGACACATCTCACTGGCCGATGCAGAACAGCACATCACGGATCTCTACGACGTGAGCAGTCTTTTTGCCACACGGACGATTGTGGAACTGGCGATCGAACAACTGCGCAAGCACTCTGGTCAAGGCTGATGTGACACCTGTGAATCCCCGTCACTTGATCCTTCCCATCTTGCTCCTCGCCATCGGCTGCCAGGCCAGCCCTGGGCCGACCGCCCTTCCCATCACACCCACCGCTCCGGCGCCGGGGCCTTTCCCCTCGCTGACCCCAGCGCCCCCGGGCGGCACGCTCATCGTCGGCCTGGATGCTGCAGTAGATAGCCTCGACCCAGCAGCCGCCTATGGTGCTGCCTCGCATATCGCCCGCTGCCTGTATGATACCCTGGTGGACGTGGACACCAAGGGGCGTATCCGGCCCGCACTGGCCACCTCCTGGGTGGTCTCACCCCAGGGCGATGCGTGGACCTTCACTATCCGCCCCGACGTGCACTTCCACGACGGCCATACCCTCACCGCCGCCGACGTGGCCCACACCTTCCGCCGGCTGACCGAGGACACCGAGCAGTATGGCTGGCCCGACCCGTTCGCCATCATCCGCAGCGTGCGCGCCATCGGCGATTCAACGGTGGTCTTCACCCTCACCCGACCCTGTGCCTCCTTCGCCGAGATCCTGGCGGACCCGCGAGCGGGCATCGTCCCTGCGGACAGCGGGGATTCGCTGGCTGAGCACCCAGTTGGCACAGGACCCTTCCGCTTCGCCGGTTGGGTGCGAGATGACTACGTGCGCCTGGTGCGCAACGAGGACTATTACCAGGGGCCCGGCGTCCCAGCACTGGCTGAGGTGATCTTCCGCATCCTGCCAAATGCGGAGGTGCGAGCGAAGGAACTGGAGCGCGGGGCGATAGACGTAGCCCTGGCTATCGCGCCTGAGCGGGTGCCAACTTTAGCCCAAAACGGCTTCGTTATCCGACCGGTGCCCCTGGGCGCGGTGGTCATGCTCGCCATAAACCATGCCCGACCGCCGTTCGACGACCCCCGTGTGCGCCAGGCCCTTTGCTATGCAGTAGACCGGGCCCTACTAGTCCGCGAGGCCGAGGGCGGCTACGGGTATCCGGTTGTCGGGCCGCTGCCACCGTCCAGCCCATTCTACCAGGACTTCGCTGCCCGCTATCCACCCGACCTCTGGAAAGCCAGGATGTTGCTGGCGGAGGCCCACGTCAATCTCAGGGTAAGCATCCTGGCGGCGCGGGCCTATCCTGCTCACGTCCGAGCAGCCCAGGTGGTAGCCTCACAACTGGGCCAGGTAGGTATCCAGGCCACCGTGCAGGAATTGGATTGGGCGACATTCTCCCGTCGAGTATTCGGCGACCGCGACTACGACCTGGCCCTGGTAGGTCACACGGCCCGCTTGGCCCCAGAGTCTATGCTTTGGCGCTACGCAAGCGACTCTCCGGACAATTATTCTGGGTACGGGAGTACCGATTACGATGCACTGGTCGCCAAGGCAGGGGCCCTGAATGACACCCTCGTGCGGGCTCAGGTCTATGAGGCCATGCAATCCCAACTACTGGACGACGCTGTGGCTGTTTTCCTGTACGCCCCGGCTCAGGTGACGGCCCATCGCGCCACCGTGCTGGGCTTGGAGGCAGGCCCGGTGGACGGCTACGACCTGCGAACGGTGCGATACGCCGAGCCACCCGCGCCCGAGACGCCCCCGCCTCCCATCACAGAGGTCCCATCGCCCTGGCCGACTAAAACGGAGGTTGCACCGCCAGTGCTAACGGAGACCATGCCACCGACGCCCCTCCCCACAGCGACAGCACCCGGATACCCTGTGGCGACGGGCACGATCACACCTGCCCTGCCCACCGCGCCCCCTGTACCGGGCGGCTATCCCGCCCCCGAGACGCCAGCCTACCCGCCGCCCTCGTCCGGGCAATGAGCAAGGGGAAAGTAACCATGAGCGAACAACAGCCAGTAACCGATATCCCGGGCATTGACCCCGACCGCCAGCGAGTGGCGCAGGAATACGCGCGTCTCCGCTATCGCTTGTTGGCCCTCGACCTGGCATTGAGCGCGGCCTATGTCCTCCTTTGGCTGTTCAGTGGCCTCTCGGTGGCGGTGCGCGAGCGGCTGGCAACTCTGTCTCAGTGGCCTCTATTCGTAGTGGCTGGATACACCATCGTCTTCTTTGCCGCCTATGGGCTCCTTCTGGCACCGCTGGGTTATTACAGTGGCTTTGTGCTGCCCCACCGCTATGGCCTCTCCACCCAGACCCGGCGTGGCTGGATCGTGGATATGGTCAAAAGCAGTGCCCTCGGTGGGGCCATGACCCTGCTGGTGATGGAAGTCCTGTACGCTTTGCTGCGGATGGCGCCTGAGACCTGGTGGCTTTATATGGCCGCTTTCCTGCTCTTCGTGCAGGTCGTCCTGGCGACGCTGGCCCCCATACTCATCATGCCCATCTTCTGGAAACTGCGCCCCTTGGCCGACGAGGTTCTGGCTGAGCGGCTGGAGAACTTAGCCCGTCGGGCGGGACAGAGGGTGCGCGGCGTCTTCGTGATGGATATGAGCACCCGCACGCGAGCGGCCAACGCCATGCTGATGGGACTCTTCGGCACCCGCCGCATCGTGCTGGGGGATACCTTGCTAGACCAATACACTCCCGATGAGATCGAGACCATCCTGGCCCACGAGTTGGCCCACCATGTGCACCATGACATCGGATGGAGCATCGTGTTGGACGTATTTCATACGATTATCGTCTTGTATTTGAGCCACCTGACCCTTCGTTGGGGGCTGGCGCGAGCGGGATTCGCTGCGCCGGGCGACGTGGCAGCATTCCCCATCCTGGCGGCAGTACTGGGTGGCTTCAGCGTCCTCACCACGCCGCTGACCAACGCCTACTCGCGCTGGCGGGAGAGCCTGGCGGACGGCTATGCACTAGTGATGACCGGCAACGCCAATGCCTTCATCTCCAGCGAGGTGAAATTGGTGAACCAGAACCTGGCTGTCCTTTGGCCAGAGGCTTGGGTTGAAGCCTTGCTGTACACCCATCCTGCGCCCGGACGGCGTATCACGCGGGCGATGGCATTTCAGAGAGAGAAAGAGGGCACGCAATGATCAGACCCGATGGCACATTCGATTTCCTCACCGAACTGATGACGGTCGTGGAGGACTTCTTGGCCGAATACGAGCGCTGCGAAGGCCCATTCCGCAACTCATTGGAGAAAGGGCTGGTAATCTCCTACGTCCTGGGTACTATGCGCCAGGACCTCGATGCTCTCTGGGAGGCGCTGGAAAGAGCACCCGTTTTCAGGGGCGTCTCACCGCGTCGGGCTTACGAGGAGTACGGTGAGGCAGGAGAGCCAGGGCCTGACCTCCTGGCGGCCATCCGCGAACGCGGTTGGGTGGAATAATTCCGCGTGGGAGCCGTCTCCAGATGGCGATCCGCTGGTCGCAGTCTGGAGATTACCCCCACTTAGGACAACTACAAGTTGTTCCGGTGGCGAGGCAAAAGGGACGGTCCGATACCTGCCCTTGATTCGTGCTTCTACCCCTCTTCTGGTTCATAGAGCGCTGGGCCGACAGGCACGCCTACCTTGGGCAAGCCAATCAAGAGCGGCGTGCCCACCACTGCTGCCCCTAAGGCGAAGGTCAGGCGTTCCACTGGAGCAATGAAAACCAGGGTGGCCCACAGTGCGCGAGGCAATTTGAACAGGTTCAGCGCTAACAGGTTCCCGACCGTCTGAGAAACCACGATGCCGGTCAGGGTAGTCAGGAACACCGCCACAAACAGCCGGGTGGGATTGGTACTGGATAGCCAGCCTTTGAAAACCGTCGCCAATAAACCTATGGCCACCACCCCCAGCAGGTAAACTGTGGGCATGAACCAGGCCTGACGCCCCAACGGAAAGAGATACCAGGCCAAGCCCAAGACGATGATCGCTACCAGTGGGACCAGCCATTGCCTGCGCATAGCGAAGCCAGCGGCGATCGCGCCCGCCGTGGGTACGAGGAAAGTGGGCGGTCCGGCCCAGAAGGTGTTCGGGGCGAGCAGTCCCCCGATGATGGAGCCGATGGCAGCACAGAGCCCCCCGGCTAGTGGCCCGAAAAACACACCTGACAACGAGACCAGCGCCGAAGCGATGCTGAATGAGCCACCCGTCCCCAATATGGGGAAGGATGGCAGAAGGCTGGCCGCCGCGAGTACCGCTGCCCACACTGCAATGACAGCCATGTGGACCGGCATAGATTTCCTCGACATTTCATTCCTCCTGAGTAGTATGCGTGAGTGCAAGCACCGATTTTGTTATCTCCGAATCCGCCCGCTCGAGCAGGTAATGACGCGCTGCCTCGACTAAAAGGGCGGTGGCAAACGGGATGGCATCCTCATCAATGTCGAAGTGTGACGTGTGGGTCTGGCGTGGCACACCGTCTTTCGGACGCGCTCCAACGAGGAAGTACACGCCTGGTACGTGGCGGGCCAACAAACCAAAATCCTCAGAGACGGGGCTGGGCTTTTCTGGCAACACGTGGAGTCCCAACACCTGTCCCGCCACGCGCCGGATCAATTCTGTCAAAGCAACGTCATTGACGGTGGCCGGATGACCACCGGAGATGCGCAACTCGTAATCTCCACCCTGACAACGGGTCAGTTCACAGGCTTCCCGCAATCCGTCCAGTATTTGCTGGCGCACCTGGGGGTTGAAACTGCGAATAGTGCCAGTCAACACGACGTGGTCGGCCAAGATATTGGATTTGCGCCCTCCCGAGATGGTGCCCACTGTGATCACGCCCACTTCCATAGGATCAATGCGCCGCGCCATAATGCTCTGGATCGCATTGACCACCTGGGCAGCCAGCACGATAGCGTCAATGCCGCGGTGCGGGTAAGCCCCATGACAAGCCTGGCCGAGGATAGCGAGTTCAAAAGTATCGGTGGCGGCCAGGATTGGCCCTGGCGAGACCAGCATCGTCCCCACAGGCGTATCACCCACCATATGCGCGGCCATCACTGCATCTACGCCCTCCATAACACCTGCCTCCAGGAGGCGTTGCGCTCCGCTTCGCCCTTCGTCGTCCACGGTCTCTTCGGCAGGCTGGAAGATCAGGCGCACTCGTCCAGGCAAATCCATTTCTCGTAGCAGGGATGCTGCACCCAACAATGCCGCCACGTGGGCATCGTGGCCACAAGCATGCATCACCCCAGGGACCTCAGAGGCGTAGGAGACGGTGTTTCGTTCCTGTATCGGTAGCGCATCCATGTCGGCTCGCAAGGCCACCGTAGGCCCCTCACCAGCCCCCACCTCGGCCACCACGCCTGTCCCGCCTACACCCATCTTGGGCGTGGTGCCCAAGACGGCAAGTTCGTCGGCCACGAGGCGCGCAGTCTCTACCTCCTGGAAGCCCAACTCTGGGTGGCGGTGGATACGCCGCCGAACGGAGACCAGGTGGTCTTGCAGTTGTTTAGCCTTTTCCAGTGTGGGGTGCACAGTAGTGACTCCTATCACCTTCTCTTCTGGCGAGAATACGTTCGCCCATTTCCCTGACGGTTAGCACGTCGCGTGGAAACCCCCATTTCTCAGGCATGGCCTGGGCCAGTTGCGTGATTTGTGGCGGCATCAAATGGGTGCGCTGAAGGAGGTGAGGTTGGGCGAAGACGCGCCGAGTGCTGTCATCTAAGATGATCTCCCCCTGGCACATGACAATCGTGCGCGGGGCGTATTCAGCCACGAGAGCCATATAATGCGTGACCATGACGATGGTGTGCCCAGCTTTGTTCAGGGTGCGAGCGATCTCCATGATCTGGTGGCAACCGCGATCGTCCTGGCCGGTTGTGGGTTCGTCCAAAAGAATGATCCGCGGTCGCATGGCCAGCACTGCAGCGATGACCACTTTAGCGCGGTCACCCTTGCATAGTGCGGGGGGGAACTCCCGTCGCTGTTGCTCCAGACCCACCAAGGCGATAGCCTCATCCGTGCGTGCCCTCACCTCTTCTGCGCTCAGCCCCAGGTTGGTTGGACCAAAGGCTACCTCTTTCTCCACCGTTTCAGCGAACAGTTGCTGGTCGGGGTTCTGCAGGACGAGTCCGGCCCGGGTCGCCAATTCGGCCACGGTAGCGTCGCGGGTGTCCAGCCCTTGCACGAGAACGCGTCCGCGCGTGGGAGTAAGCAGGCCGAGGATGTTCTTGAGCAGGGTGGTTTTGCCTGCACCGTTCTGGCCGATAATAGCCACGAACTCTCCTGGCTCAATGCTCAGGCTGACGTCGCGCAGGGCGACAGTGCCATGCGGCTGATAGACGTAATCCAAATGCTCCACCAAGATATCAGGAGTGGGAGCCACTTTCACCTCGTGATGGATAGTCATCAGCGTTAGGTGAATACAGCATAGGTGCAGCGGTAAGGCTCAACTCTTCCCCCAGCACAGCGATAGCCTCCGGCACAGTAACCGGGAACCTGGCCAAGGGTGCGCCGTGCTGGGCCAAATGCATTGCCAACTGCGATACTTGGGGCAAGCGTAACATCGCCTGAGCGTTCAATGTTGCGTCGGAGAATATTGCTGCTGGCGGGCCCTCTGCGATGAGTTCTCCCCGGTGTAAGACAAAAACGCGATCGGCAAACTCAGCCACTTCCTCCGCCCGGTCGGTGGCCATCACGACGGTCATGCCGTGTTGCCGGTTCAAGGCTTTCGTCACCGAGAAAATCTCATAACTGCCCACGGGGTCCAATTGCGAAGTGGCTTCGTCGAGCACTAACACTTCAGGCCGCATAGCCAAGGCAGCCGCAATGGCTAACCGTTGTTTCTCTCCGCCGGAGAGGGTGCTGGGCAGGCGATTTTCATAGCCCTCCAGCCGCACCACACGCAAGGCCCAGACAACACGTTGCAAGATCTCATCCCGCGGCAGACCCAGGTTCTCCGGACCAAATGCCACCTCGTGAAGCACGGTGGTGGTGAAAAGTTGCGTCTCTGGGTCCTCCAAGACGATGCCCACTCGCTGTGCCAGTTCTGGAACGCCGACTTGCTGCGTGTCGAACCCGCAAATGATGACAGAGCCACTCATTCGCCCTCCGCGGGAGTTAGGGAGGACACCGTTGAGTGTCTGGCAGAAGGTGCTCTTGCCAGCGCCGTTCTCGCCCAGAATGGCGACGAATTCCCCGCGATAGATGGTCAGCGTCAGATCGCGCAAGGCGTAGTCTTTGCCCCGCGGGTAGCGATACGATAGATTACGCACGATGATAACAGGCTCCCGGTCGTTCACGCTTTCTCCGATATTCGCCTCATAAGGCAAAATTCAGCGCCAGGATGCCAAGGCCATAGATGATGAGCATGATCAGGAAAATCCAATCCCAAGTGGTCATACGGATATCTTGGATGTAGGTGCGATTGCGCCACGCGCCGAAAGCGCGTGCATCCATAGCCACGGACATCAGTTGGGCCCGGCGCATAGCCCCAATGACCAGCGGAATGACCAATGGCGGGTAGGCGAGAATCTTCTGTAACATATTGCCTTTCTCAAACACGGTTAGGGCACGTAGCCGTTGGGCATCCATAATCGTGCGAGCCTCGTCGCGCAGGACAGGGACCAGGTTCAGTGCGGTGGTGATAGTGTAGGCGAGTTGGTAGGGTAGGCCCAGACGCACTAAACCCAAGACCAGGGAGTGTATCGGTGTAGTCAGAGTCACCAGTGGCAGGAGGGAGACCATAGCCAGGAGACGGGTAGCAAGCAGGAGCCCAAAGAGGATGCCCTCGCGCGTGAGGATACCCAGGCCACCGAAAAGGGGCACCCAGCGAGGGATTAGCGGACCAAAGTAGGCAGTAACGCCGGGGTAAAGGAACGCCTGCACGATCAAGAGGAAGGCAAGGAACCCGACCATAACCCGGTAGTAACCGTAAAGAACGCGCAGCGGCAAGCCCGCCCCTACCCAGATGAAGAATATCGTAACCAGGACGGTGGAAGCCGACCACAGATTGTTTGTCGCAAAAATCACTGCCGTGAAAATCGCCAGGAATGCGAGTTTGACTCGTGGGTCGATGCGGTGAAGGAAACTCTCACCTGCCTGATATTGCACAGCCACACTCATAGTACCGGTCTCTTCCGGGCCACAAACCGCCCCCAACCGCTCTGACCGACGAATTCGCCCTTTTGGACAACGACCCTTCCCCTTGAGAGCACTGTGTCCGGATAACCGCGCAGCCGCAGGCCCTCGTATGGGCAATAATCCACGTGTTGGTGCAGTGTCTGGTAGGAGAGCGTTACCTCGCGCTGCGGGTCGAAGATCACCAGGTCCGCATCGGCGCCGATAGCGATGCTGCCCTTCTGTGGTGCCAGGCCGAAAATGCGCGCCGGGGCGGTGCAACAAACCTCTACCCACCGCTGGAGGGAGAGACGACCTGCCCCCACTCCGAACGTGTAGAGAAGTGCCAGCCGTGTTTCTACACCGGGAATACCCCCGGGAATGCGCGAGAAGTCGTGGCGGCCCAGTTCCTTCTGTCCGACAAAGAAGAATGGGCAGTGGTCAGTCGCTACCACTTGGAGCACCCCATAGCGCAGTGCGTTCCACAACGCCTCCTGGTCAGCCGCCGAGCGGGGCGGTGGCGACATCACGAATTTAGCGCCCTCGAAGTCGGGGCGGTCGTATTCGTCTGCGGTCAGGAGGAGGTACTGCGGACAAGTTTCACCGTAAGCAGCCTGTCCCCGGGTCTGAGCACGTTCGACAACGGCAAGTGCCTCTTTGCAGGAAACATGAACGATGTACAGCGGTGTAGCGGTGAGGGCTGCAAGAGCCAGGACGCGGCCGGTGGCCTCGCCTTCCATCAAGGCTGGGCGGGTGAGAGGGTGGTAGCGGGGTTCGGTGTGCCCTTGGCGGCGGAAGCGCTCCACGAGGTATGCAATGGCGGCGTGATTTTCGGCGTGGACGATTGGCAGTGCGCCGTGTTGACCCAAGGCAGCGAGCACTCGCAGGAGTTGCTCATCTCGCAGCCGCAGGCCCTCGTAGGCCATGTACAGTTTGAAGGTGGTGCAACCCGCGTCTACGACCGCGGGTATCTCGGCCAGAGTCTCCTTGTCATCGTTGGCCAGCGTCATGTGCAGTCCATAGTCAATGGCCACGCGATCGTCGGCTTCGGCGCGGCGTGCCGCCAGAGCCTCCAAGAGGGACTGGCCACCCTTCGCCTCCACGAAGTCCACAATGGTCGTCGTGCCTCCGCAGGCAGCAGCGATGGTGCCAGTGGCGAAATCATCACTGGACACCGTGCCTGCGACGGGCAATTGCATGTGCACGTGGGGATCAATCGCCCCTGGGATGAGGTATTTGCCAGTCGCATCGAGGATGTTTTCACCGCGAAGGTCGTGTCCGATGGCAGCGATGCGTTCGCCGACGATGCCCACATCGGCCTGGTAGGTTTCCGCCGCGGTGACAATGGTGCTGCCTTTGATGACCGTGTCCAACGCTACACTCCTGTGCGTAGTATGGTCTTACCGCTGAGGCACCGAGTTCGCAGAGTTTCATCAATCTCTCTGCGACCTCAGCGTCTCCGCGGTTTTCATAAGCGCGCTTATTGTACAATAGTTGCGCAGAAGGGCGAAATGTGCGTGGAAACGCGCGGTTTGACACCCTGGCGGTTTGCCCCTATAATTGTGGCTGGTCATTATAGAATGTGGGCCGCTAGCTCAACTGGCAGAGCAACTGACTCTTAATCAGTGGGTTACAGGTTCGAGTCCTGTGCGGCTCATAAATACACGATATGTGGTATTTCTTTTCCCGCTCCCTACTACCCATGGTGGTAAGAAGGGAGCGTTGCTATGTGGGCGCCGAAAAAAGACCAACTGATTCGGCTAGTTTCCAGCAGCAGTTTGGGCATTGATGTAGCCGCGTTTCTGCTAGATCGGAAAGCGCGGGGGCTGTCTCCCCGGACTATCCAATATTACGGAGACGAACTGCACCACCTACGAGATTTGCTTGCAGACGCGGGGATTAGTGAGATCCTGGGTCTGACTTCTCACCACCTGCGAAACTATCCCCTGTACCTGGGCCGTACTCGCAATCCTGGCGGGGTGCATGCCGCCTATCGGGCGGTTAGGGCTTTTCTCAGCTGGCGGGAGATTGAAACCGAGCCGGACGGCTGGGTCAACCCCATACGCAAGGTGAGGCCGCCAAAGGTCCCGCAAATGCTGTTAGAGCCGCTTTACTCCTGTTACGTGATCCGCAGGGTGATAACGATCCCGTTCGCCACGTACAATTACCACTGAGTTTGACAGAAGCGCCCCGCGTGGAGTATACTATGCGCTGGAGGGATGGCAGAGCGGACGATTGCGACGGTCTTGAAAACCGTTGTGGGGTAACCCACCGGGGGTTCGAATCCCTCTCCCTCCGCAGCGGTTCACTTTCACAGCCGCACAGCGTGGGGAGGTGCCGGAGTGGTCGATCGGGGCCGCCTGCTAAGTGGTTGTAGGGCCAATAAGCTCTACCCAGGGTTCGAATCCCTGCCTCCCCGCTGGGTGCGCCCGTGTAGCTCAGGGGATAGAGCGCAGCGCTGCGGACGCTGAGGTCACAGGTTCGAGTCCTGCCACGGGTGCCTGAGGGTGCAATTGGCTTGAGCCAAGTCAGAGGGGGCTCTGTTTCAGGGAGCCCCTTTTGACGTGAAAGGCTTTCCAATCAGGCTGGGCAAGTCATTGAACCTCCAATGCTCGGCAAATATGTATATGATGGAATGCTCAGATTATCAGCCCCTGCAGGGCTGAAGCGGCCTGCCGGTAACAGGGGGCAGTTTATGGTGTGCCCCCAGGAGGGTTTATGAGAAGGACAGGGTGCGGTTTCACACACAAGGTTCTCCTTGTGTTCGCGCTCGCCCTGACCGCGCTTATCCCCGCCGGCTGTGGCCTGACCGCCGACAAAAGTGATTTTGCAGGCCCCGATTGGAGCCGGGGAAAGTTGCTGGGGAAGGCCACTATCAATAACCGCCCTGGTATTGCCTGGCATCCCGAGGACAGATGCGCCATTCTCACCTGGCTGACGAGGACGGAGGGTCAGTGGCACTTCCAGTTCGTCCGCATCAACGACGAAGGCCAGGTTGCCAGTTCCCGAACTCTGGCTTTAGCCCCCCATCAACCCAGTCACCCCAAACTTTTGCCCGACAGTCAAGGCGGTTTCCACCTCTTCTGGCTGGACCGCGAGAGAGAAGGCCGTCCAGGGGTTTATCACGCTCGCATCACCGCGGAAGGGGAGATCCTGTCCGGGCCACAGAGGCTTTCGGATGCGGAAAGTGAGATCACCGGCTATTCCGTTGCCGAAGCAATGGTCGGGGTTCTGGACATATTCTGGTCGGATGTTGCTGCAAGTATTCCGGGGCTTTATCACGCTCGCATAGGGACTTCGGGTGAGATGCTGCTGGCCCCGCGCGCTCTTGGCGCTGACGGAGAGCACCCCGCCTGCGCTGCGGACGCGAACGGGATCGTCCACTTAACCTGGCATAAGACTGGAACCGAGGGGGGAGAAGAGGTCTTCTATGCCACCTTTGATCCGCAAAACCTTCATTTCGGTGAATCCAGCCTGATCGCCGCGTTTCCTGGTGGCACTGGGGTGATCCTCTACCCACCGGAGATCGGGCTCGACTCCGGGCACGTGTACATCTTCTGGTCGCAAGAGCGCAGGGCAGGAGGGTTAACACCAGGCACTGCACAGACGTATTGCGCAATCTTCCCTATCGGCAACCCAAGTGTATATAAAGTGGTTGCTCTGGAGATTCCGGGGTCAGCACGACCGGAGTACGTGCCCGTTAGCGGTGCTTTCAATTATCAGCATCTCGGCTATTACCGCGAGGTCTCCGGAGAGATTGGCGTGGATGAGGAATTCATCCGCATCATTAGAGCGCCCGGATGTGAACGGCTTCCTTACGGATATGTGGTCCCATACCACATGACTGTTGAGTACACGTACATGCCCTGCCCCATTCCGGGCCAGCGGGAAGAGGTAGGGATAGTGGTCAGCAGCATGATGGCCCTGTCTGAACACGCTGAAGGTCTGGTGCAGATCGCCTTTGTGGTGCTGAAAGATGGCCGGTGGAAGGGCCTGGAAGTGGCGGGCGTAACTCGCTCGTCTTCTATGCGTCCGTTTGCAGTTACAGATGACCAGGGTGCCATTCATCTCGCCTGGCTGGACGCCGCTGGATTCGGAGTGTACGATGTGTACTACGCCAGCACTTCCCCCTCGGTGAAGAGTGCGCTAAATCGCATCACAGTCGAGGATATTATCACTTCCCTGGCGGGAAGGATCTGGGGCGCTGTAGCCGCGTTCTCTTTCTTCCCCATGCTGATCCTATGGCTGCTTCTGCCCTCTGTCTGGCTGGTCCTTTTCTACTTCTCCCAACCGGACAGCGACTTGCGGATCAAGAGCGGATGGGTCGGCCTGACCGTTGCCATATCACTCTATCTTCTATCCAAGTTGTTCGCGGTTCCGGCGTTTCTGAGATATGCCCCGCTCCTGGATGTTGTGGGGCCACAATTTGAGGACCTGATCGTCTTCGGCTTTCCCCTTCTGATCGCCGCCATCAGCCTGTTGGCGATGGGGGTCTACATCCGGCGCTCCGAACGCAAAGCGGTTCTGGTCGCCTTTGTCATATTTGCGGCGACCGACTCCATAATCTCGCTCGTGCTCTACGTACCCAGAGCCGTTGGCATATAGCAACTGGCTAATGGTGAGATCTTCCCATTCGGGGCAATCAATGCCGGATGTGCGCGAGAGTGCCTTCGCTCAGTATGTAGGCCAAAACTGCAATAAATAGAGCCGCGACGAGCATAAACAGGCCGAAGCAAAGCTGCATCAACCCTTTTGTGATTTTGTCCATGCCGTCCGCTGTCTTCTCTGTCCCTTTTGTCACCAAAAGCAATACCGTTACCACCATAGCCACGAGTCCTACTGCCGCGAGCAGTCGTGAACTGGTGATCGGGTCAAAGAGGGCCAGGAAACTCTGGAACAGGGCATCCACGACTCCCCCCTTTCTGATTGGTCTGTAACTGGCTTCTACCAATGAGGTGTCCGAAGCCGGTTATCAGGCCGCTCCTTCCACATACGCAGGTCGCGAGTGACCCATCCCATCTCTCTTGTTATATAGTATAACACAGGTTTTGGAAGATGTCAACGCTCGCGCAGCAATTGACAACTTTCGGCATAAATGGTATAATGTATATACAAAATCTCTGGAGATGTGCGGTGTCCATCAATATTGACCGCGCTAGCCCGATCCCACTCTACTATCAGATCCGCGAGCAATTGCGCGAGCAGATCGCGGAGGGCATCCTCAAACCTGGCGATGCCCTGCCAACCGAGGAGCAGATCTGCACCGAGTGTGGGGTCTCGCGTATGACGGCACGCCTGGCTCTCACACAGCTGGCGAATGAGGGGTTGGTTGTGCGCCGTCAAGGCAAGGGCACGTTCGTCGCCGCTCCGAAGGCCGTCTTCACGGGAGAGCGGTTCCCGCTGCTCAGTTACACCGAGATCCTGCAGCGGCTGGGTCTCAGAGCAGGGGCTCATATCCGTAGCCAGGAGGTGGTACCCGCGTCGCCGGGAGTGGCACGGCAATTGCAACTTGCAGTCGGTGAGCCGGTTGTCAAGATCGTGCGCCTGCGGTTAGCGGATGGAGAGCCAATGTCTTTAGAGACCTCCTTCTATCCCCATCACCGCTTCCCCACATTGGCTGAACAGGACCTGACCAACCACAGCATCTACCGCCTCTTAGAAAAAGAATACCATATCGTGCCCGCATACGCCGTGGAGACGACCGAACTATCGGTCTCCAGCGCTTACGAGGCGGAAGCGTTGGGGATCCGTGAAGGTGTGCCCATTGTTCTGTGCACTCGCCTCAGTTTCGACGCCGAAGAAAAGCCAATTGAGTTCACGCACACCGCTCACCGTGGCGACAGATTCCGTTCCGTTGTTCGCCTTTCGCGCCAACAGTTAGGTGAAACGCTATTGTAGAATATTCTTAGAAAAAGGAGGATCCAATGCCCGCATTTGAGTCTAAGGAAGCCCTGGAGAAAGTCCTGGCGAAGTTGGCCGAGTTGGTTCAAAGCGACCCGGCTTTCATCACCGCCAGCAAAGGCCAGACCCTCACTATTGGGTATGAGTTCCCCGATCTGGAGGTCTCCTTCTACACCAATTTCCTGAACGGCAAAGTGGAGGCAGGACTGGGTGAACCGCCTGAGGAGCCTATGATTCAACTGACTATGGACAGCGATGTCCTCGATGATGTCTTCACCGGCAAGGTGGCCGCGGCCAAGGCTGCGATGAAAGGCGATCTGGCATTCTCGGGCAATGTGATGGCCGCCATGCGCCTGCAGGGGCTAATGGCTGATTTCACACGCCTTTATCAGCAGGCGAAGAGCAGTGCGTAAGCGGCTGAATATCCTGATCACTGCCCAATTCGACGAAGAGGGCCTGGAGACCCTGCGTCGCTACGGCGAGGTAACCTACAGTTGTTTCGGCGATGAGTCGCGCGTATTGGCGGGGCAGAAACTGGTGCAGGCCCTTCAAGGCGTACACATCCTGGTTACCGAGGTGGATCAGGTCAAGAGATATGTCTTGGCCAAGACCCCCGATCTAAAGGTCATCGCCAGTTGTCGGGGTGACCCGGTCAACATTGACGTGGCCGCAGCGACGGAGCGGGGCATTCCAGTGCTGCGGGCCCCTGGCCGCAATGCCGATGCTGTGGCAGACCTGACGTTGCTTTTCATGCTCGCCCTCCTACGTCATTTCTTGCCCGTGGCCGCTATCCTGCGCCAGCCTGGCGACGGCATGGAGAAGTTGGCCCGCGCCTTTTTCGAGTACAAAGGTGTCGAACTGTGGGAGAAGACCGTGGGGCTGATCGGGTTGGGCGCTGTTGGACAGCGGGTAGCGAAACGGCTACAAGCCTTTGGGGCGCATGTGGTGGCTTACGACCCCTACGTCCCCGCCCACCAGGCTCACCAAATCGGCGTCTCTCTCGTAAGCCTCGACGCCCTATTGGCCACGTCCGACATCGTCAGCCTGCACACGGTGGTCACCGACGAAACGGCCGGCATGTTCGGCGAGCGGGAGTTCCGCCTGATGAAAAAAGGCGCGTATTTTGTCAATACTGCCCGCGCTGCTTTGACCGATGAGGGGGCGCTCTATCGTGCGTTGCGCGACGGGCATCTGGCGGGCGCAGCACTAGATGTGTTCGCCGACGAGCCACCGTCACCTAATCACCCGCTGCTCACTCTGCCAAACGTGATCGCCACACCGCACATCGGTGGCAACACGCGTGAAGTGGTGATTCATCAGACGCGATTGGTTGTCGCCGATTTGGTGCGTCTATTTGAGGGCCAGCGACCGGAGAACATTGTCAATCCCGAGGTGTTGGAGCACTTCCGCTGGCCATAGTGCAGTCGCACTTCCCAATGGAGGAATGGATGTGAAACGCGATTGTGTCGTGGCGCTCGATGCTGGTAGCGGCTCAGGTCGCACTGTGATCCTGGATCTGGAAGGAAATCTGCTTGGCGCAGCGGCCGAGGAGTGGACTTTCCACGTGCCCGCCGATGAACCCTTCGGTTCGGAGTTCGATCCGGGTGAGATGTGGACCACATTGGCGCGGACCACTCGACGGGCGTTGTCGCGAGCAGGAATAGCGCCGGATTTGGTATGCGCCATTAGTGCCACCAGCCAACGTGATGGCGTCGTTTTCCTCGACGCGCAGGGTAAAGAAGTTCATTGTAGCACAAACCGCGACGCCCGCGGAGTATTACACGCTGAAGAGATCGCCAGGCAATTTGGGGAATTGATTTACCGCACCTGCGGGCGTTGGCCGCTCGGACTGGATGCCGCGGCGCGGCTGTGGTGGTTCCGCATTCACCGCCCAGAGGTGTATGCACGCATAGCCAGGATCCAGATGATCAGCGATTGGCTGATCTACCGGCTGTGCGGTTGCACCTATT
The DNA here is from genome assembly GCA_014360825.1 of Chloroflexota bacterium. Classification (NCBI taxonomy): domain Bacteria; kingdom Bacillati; phylum Chloroflexota; species Chloroflexota bacterium. The sequence continues at coordinate 27,084 of JACIWT010000011.1, forward strand.
CGGAGCCAACCAATGCCAGCTCCTCGCTGCTCTTCGATGTCAGTCGCTGCCAGTGGTCGGAGGAGTTAGTCCGAGCGTTGGACTTCGCAACGGAGATCTGCCCCCCGTGCGCTTCCCCCGGCACAGTGGCGGGCACGCTGACCCCGCAAGCCGCCAAAGCCCTTAGCCTGCCAGTTGGCATTCCGGTTGCAATCGGGGCAGGCGATTCACAGGCTGCTTGTCTGGGCTGTGCTGCTTTCGACGACGGCACCACAACGGTCATCGCTGGGACCACTTTGCCCGTACAGATGGTGCTTTCCGCACCCGTCTTCGATGCACTCCACCGCGTGCACACTGGAGCCTATGTCGTGCCAGACCACTGGGTTCTGGAGAGCAATGGCGGCATAGCAGGGGCCGCCTACCGTTGGTTCTCAGAAACGTTCGCCCCTTCCGAGGCGGGTGGTCCAGACTTCGAGCGGCTGGAGCGCGAGGCAGCCACCGCCACCGCTGGTGGTGTGATGGCTGTGCTGGGACCGCAGGTGGCCGACTTCAGTTCACTGCCGTTCCCGCCGCCCTCGCTGTTCGTATTCCCCTTCGTCGGAGCGCTTGAGAGGCCCCTCACCCGGGGGATGTTCGCCCGCGCCGTCCTGGAGAACGTGGCCTACGCCACACGCGGCAACGTAGAGCAATTGGAGGAGATCAGCGGCAGGGTGGCTCTAAGTCTGAATCTGTGCGGGGGGCTGACACATTCGGCCACCTTGGTGCAAATCGTCGCCGATGTATGCAATCGCCCGGTGCGCGTGCCCCTGGTGCGCGAGGCCAGTAGCGTCGGAGCGGCCATCTGCGCCGCCGTGGGCGCGGGCGCGTTCCCAGATTTACGATCGGCTGCGCAGGCAATGGTCCACTGGGAGCCGCTGGTCGAGCCGGATCCGTCTTCTGCACGCCGCTACCGCGGCCTCTACCGGAAGTGGTTGGGATTGTTCGAGAAGGCACGCGGTTTACAGTAGCCAGTCAGAAATCCGCCTTCGATGCAAAGATTTCTGGAGGAGATAGAGTATGTCATCAGAAGAAGAATTGCGTCTGGAGATCGTGTCTATCCTCGAAGAACTGTTCGCTGCGCAATTGATCACTCCTACCGGTGGCAACCTCTCAGTGCGCATCACCGATGAAGAAGACGCTTTTCTCGTCACGCCGACTATGCTCTACAAGGGCGGGCTGAAGCCAGAGGACATCGTCAAAGTCAACAGCGCGGGCAAGCCTGCGAACCGCCGGCAGCGACCATCCGTCGAGACGCCTATGCATTTGGCGATCTACGCTGCGCGCTCCGACGTGGAGGGGATCATCCACAGCCATGCTCCGCTGAGCACTGCGCTGGGACTAGTAGGCGGCAAGATCCCGGCCATCACGGTGGACGCTGCGCCGTTCATTCATACCCAAATCGTTCCCTACGGATTGCCCGGCACACCCAAGTTAATTCAGAACGTGGTGCAGGCGTTGGAGCACAGCCCGGCGGTGCTGCTCCAGTGCCACGGTCTACTCACCGTTGGTTGGACTTTGCGCCAGGCAGCAAACCGAGCCTTGGCCCTGGAAGAGGTCGTTCGCATCTTGTTGGCCTGTCGTCTGTTTGGGCAAGAACCGGCTACCCTGCCGCAGGAGGCGCTTGCCTTCTTGCAAGCGGCAGGCGTGGCCTGAGCTGAGGGAGAAGATGAACAATGCCGAATGGCTACCGGGGAAAAGTCCTCTTCGTTGATCTTTCTACTGGCCGTATAGAGGCGGAGACCTTGCCCGAAGACGTCTATCGTCACTATCTGGGTGGCTATGGCCTGGGCGCGTACATACTTTACGAACGAATGCCTCGTGGAGCCGACCCACTCGGGCCGGACAATATCCTGGGGTTCCTGCCCGGGCTTCTCACTGGCAGCGGAGCGCTTTTCAGCGGGCGCTATATGGTTGTGGGCAAGTCGCCATTGACTGGGGGATGGGGCGATGCCAACTGCGGTGGACATTTCGGCCCAGCCCTGCGCGGCACAGGCTATGATGGGGTTTTCATCAGGGGTGCTGCGGAACATCCTGTGTACCTCTACGTGGATGCAGAGCGTGTGGAACTGCGCGACGCAGGAGAACTCTGGGGCCTGGACTCTGCTCAGACCCGGGAGACGATTCGCCAAGCCACTTCGCCCGATGTGCAGGTGGCGTGCATCGGCCCAGCGGGCGAGCAAGGCTCGCTCCTGGCAGCCATTGTCACGGATGGTGAGCGGATCGCGGCCCGCTGTGGCCTGGGTGCGGTGATGGGAGCCAAGCGGCTGAAAGCCGTCGCCGTGCGTGGCAAGGGGCACCCTCCTCTGGCCGACCCTCAGGCGTTTGGGAAAGCAAACGCAGTGTACCGCCGTCTGTTCCAGAGCCGTCCATCGCGCTGGGCCTCTCTTATCCCGGGCTTCCTCGCCCGCTTTCTGCCCCTCCTCCGCCGCCTCCGCGCCAGACTCAGTGGCGGACCGGTCCAGATGGTGATTGACTCCTATCGCCGCTACGGCACGGCAGCAGGGACCGCAGCCCTGGTCGAACTCGGTGACACACCGGTGCGCAATTGGACCGGCATCGGTTTCCGTGATTTCCCCCTCCCGCTCTCCGAACGGTTGAGCGATGAGGCGGTCATCCGCGACAAGATCAAGCCGTACGCCTGCCACTCCTGCCCGGTGGCTTGCGGCGGGATCATCCGTCTCCCCGATGGCACGACCGGCCGCAAGCCAGAATATGAGACCTTGGCCGCATTGGGCCCGTTGGTGATGAACAGCGATCTGCGGGTGGTGGAGCAATGCAACCAACTCTGCAACCTGGCAGGGCTGGACACTATCTCCGTGGGTGTGGCCATCGCCTTCGCTATGGAGTGCTACGAAAAGGGATGGCTGCCGCAAGAATTGGCCACTGAACTGCCTTTGCGCTGGGGCGATGGGGAAGCGCTCGTCGAACTGGTGCGCCGCATCGCACGGCGGGAGCCAGGCCTGGGGGAATGGCTGGCCGACGGGGTGCGACGGGCAGCGGAGCGCCTAGGGCCGGAGGCTCAAGCAGCCGCTATGCACGCTGGCGGACAGGAATTGGCAATGCACCGCGGCCTCTATGAGCCGAATGTGGCCTTGGGCTACCAGGTGGACCCTGCTCCCGGACGGCATACCTCGACCCTTTCTGGCATCGCCGGGGGACCGGCATTCGCTCCCTACTTTGCGTTGCAGGGGTGCAAGCCCGCTGCTCGCTACGACTACGCGGCCAAAGGCAAGACGATGGCGATCGTCATCTCGGTGCTGCGGGCCTTCGATTCCCTAGGATTATGTCACTTCGCGCTGATGATGGGATCCCCGCCCTTTCTGGAATGGCTGAACGCCGCCACCGGCTGGGGATTCGACGAGGCGGAGTTCTTCCGCGCCGGCAAGCGCATCCAGGTGCTACGTCACGTTTTCAACGCCCGCGAGGGATTGCCAGCCCAGTTCCCTCTTCCAGCCCGCGAGCGGGGCGAACCACCGCAGGAGATAGGGCCGGTGGCGGGCATAATACTGGATATGGAGGCAATGGCCAGGGGTTATTTTGAGGCCATGGGCATCGATCCGGCGACGGGCTGGCCGCTGTCGGAGATGGTGAAGGAGATTGATATTGACAGGGAGATATCAAGCAAATTATAATTATTAAACAGCAGCTCAAGAGGTCCGAACAAGTACAACTATAGTGTGCAAAAGGATGACGCGCACAGAGGAGGATAGCGTGAGTGAGGTACGACTACGATCACACTTAGACAGTCGTTCCCGTAGTATTCTCATGCTACTCCTGCAGTCTGAGATGCCATTGACTGCATCTGACATCGCGTCTCGGCTCAGCATGACCCCACGTACGGTGCGCTACAGACTTCGTGTTGCCGAAAAATGGTTGCAGAGTAGAGGCGCTCGCTTAGTAGCGAAACCCGGCTGGGGAACCCTAATTGATGCCCCTCGTCAGACCAAGAAACGTCTCATTAGAGAATTAAGCGGCCTGACTGGTTATGCCCCTCTATTGTCACGCACTGAGCGATTACATGTTCTTACCTTATACCTCTTGACTAGTAATCTGCCGTTGCTGGCCCAGCAAATGGCGTGCGAATTGAGCGTCTCGCGCAGCACTGTTTTGAAAGACCTGGACAGTGTTGCGAAATGGCTTCGGAAGTACGATCTCTCTCTGGTCAGGAGACCAAATTTTGGCTTCACGGTGAGCGGACGGGAGAAAGATTTTCAGGAAGCAATCGTGAACCTCTTGCTTGAGAGTATAGGGGAGGCCTTTTTACTGCCTTCATGCACAGGCTCTAAGGCGACCCAGTCGGCACTAACATGGAGTAACGCTGGTATTCAACATTATGCACGTGCGTTCCTCGACAATCTAGATTTGAGGCATTCTAGGTTATTAGTTGCACTGGCGGCAACCGATATTGATATGCGATTTACAGACAGAGCGTATATTGTCACTGTATTGCATCTCGCTATTCTAATGCAACGAGCTCGGCAGGGACGACACTTAGACGTTTCCCCCGAATTTATAGAACAAGTGAAGAAACGGCAGGAGTTCCTTGTGGCAAAGAAAGTGGCCGAAAGGGTCAAAGACTACACGGGTGTCTCACTTACCGAGTCAGATGTCGCTTACATTGCAATGCGGTTCTTGGGTGCCGAGAGAGCACAAGGCGTAGGTACTACCGCTGGGAAAAAAGCAGAGAACGAGGGGATTGCACCAGAGGTACCTACCATCGTTCGCACTATACTGGAGAGGGTTTCTTTTTCTTTGCACCCCTGTCTGCTGGTTGATCAAGAGTTGATTCACAACTTGGTGGCCGATCTGACATGGTTGCTAGAGCACCTGCGATATGACATGCCTATCAGAAACCCCCTATTGATGAACATTCGAAGACAGTATCCCCGTATCTATCAAGTTGCTTGGGAAAGTTGCACATTTCTTGGTGACAGGCTGAGAAAGCCAGTGCCAATGGAGGTCGTCGGCTACATTACTATGCACCTTGCAGCCGCAATGGAACGGTTACGTGTCCCTAGGCGGGCGAATCGACGGGTTTTAATCGTTTGTCATGCAGGTATCGCTACGGCCTCGCTGCTGGAGTCCAGAATACAAGCGGAGTTTCCCCAGGTCGAGATTGTGGGGGTGGTATCAGCCTCGGAAGTAGAGAAATCACCTGACTTGAGCGAGATAGACGCAATAATCTCCACCGTACCAGTGGAGGTCAGAGACCTCCCTACTATAGTGGTCAATCCTCTTTTGAACGATGAAAGTATAGCTAAACTCAGGGCGTTTCTAAGCAAAGAAGATGCCCCGATCGCTTCAAGAAAGCAGGCTGTGCTCTACAAAACGAATGAGCCCTCCTTGCCGCATCTCCTCACTGCTGATACAATTAGGCTTAAGATACCCGTTCATAGCTGGCCAGAAGTGGTTTCCCGAGCGGGTAAATTGCTGCTTGACATTGGAGCGATAGAAGCCAGCTACATCCAGGCAATGAAAGACATGATACTGCAATATGGTCCTTACATGGTCGCTTGGCCAGGGATCGCTCTGCTTCACGCGCTTCCCGAGAATGGAGTCAAGCAGGTATGCATGAGTCTGGTAACGTTGCGAGAACCGGTCGCCTTTGGGCATCCTAACCACGATCCGGTCGATATAGCCATTGCTCTGGGCGCTGTAGACAACTACTCACACCTGAAGGCGTTAGGACAACTACAGCAACTTTTGGAAACCCAGGAAGCCGTAGATAAGATCCATAATGCAGTCGACGTGTACCAGGTCGTAGATCTGATATCTAATTCGTTTTTTAATGAATGACCAACAACAGGAAGGGGAAGCACTTATGTGCCCGTGGTTTGCCGGTTTCGCTCAGGACGGCTATTGAATCCCCACTAGGGGATGCGCTATGTCTGAATTTTCTGCTGCTGAGAGTGTTCCCGGATGTCTCGAATCCATTTCTCCATGCCCTGCCTTGACTTGATCGCGTAAAGCCATCTCAGGCTGTACTGGGCATCTTTGCGCAAATCCGTCAAATATTCACCGTATTCTGCTTCCAGCCATTGTACCCACCCTGGCTTGATCCAAACCGGGGGATACTTGCCAAATGTAAATGCAACATAAATAAGGAATCCTGTCCAGACCATGCAGAGGGGCCAACCTAGAACTCTTAGCAACACCTGACGGTTGCCGTAACCTATAAGCAGAATCCCAACCGGCATAAAGGTATAGACAAGTTGAGATTGAGGTCTCCAATACCAGTTTTTGTAAACACCCAAACGGGCTAGTATGCCAAGCCCCAGGAACGCGCAACCAAGCAAAGAGATCATGGCATCACTAACCAACGTATCCAGAAGCCGCGTAGTTGTCATCCTCGTCTCCTTCAATTTCGTTGTGACGAGGTTAGAAAAATCCAATTGGTAGGCAACCGCCCCCCGTCCATTAAGGGCGGTTTTTGAACTTCTTCTCTTGTTCTTTGAAGAAATCCTCCAAGGGGCATTTCTCAGTGTTAAGACAGATTTTGGATTCAGTCTTGCTTAGATGCCTGTTAACGCGTCTGCATACGATATAAGGCCCGAACTTGGGTATCAAGCGGTATTCACACTCTTTCATAAAAGTTTCGCTCACTCTCGCGCAAGATCCACAAACTTGGAGCAAGGACATACACACATAGAGAAGAAAGGAAACTTTCCGCTAGGTTTCCCCAGGTCGCATAGTTGGATGCTAGTCTTCCATCGCTTTGAGACAGTCCAATATCTGCTGCTTGACAGGTCCAGTATTGGTGTTGGTCACAAATGGGACCCCATTGAACACCGGGCACCCCGGATCGGGAACGGGCGTTGTTGAAATAACGATGTCTGGCTTGTAATTTGGCAACTCATTTATCTTACACTTGATAAATTCCGCTCTGATGCCTTCGTTCGTCAGCCACTCTTTCACACGATTGGTAACAATCGTAGAGGTAGCTATGTTCGCTCCGCAACAGATAGCGATTGAATATTTCTTCTTCACGTGACCGCTCCTTTCCGTTTTCCCACGTTAATGCTGAGGTAGCGTCGTCACACTTCCCATAGCCTGCGCGTAGAAGACGATCTGTGCCGCCTTTTCTAGAGTGAGGACGTTCTTAACGGCGAGTTCGATGGTTTGTCCTGCAACCAACACCCCGTGGTTCTTCAGCAACACAGCATTTGCTTGCCCGAGCACCCTGCCTATGTTTTGTGCAAGGAGTTCAGTTCCCAAGGGTGCATACTCGGCACAAGGGACCGCGCCACCCAGTGTTTCCATGATTTCCAGAGCATACGGAATAGGCATCCCTGCTACTGCGAATGCTGTCGCGAAAGGGCTGTGCGAGTGGATGACACATTGCACATCAGGACGTAAGTTGTAAATGATCTTGTGCATTGGCACACCGGAGGACGGTTTGAGCTCACCGCGGATAACTTTTCCCTCGAAGTCCACAACTACAAGCATCTCTGGCGTTACTTGTCCAGCCTTAACACCCGCCGGGGTAATCAGCATCTGATCTGAATTGGGCAAACGCACACTCAGATTACCATCACGCTCGAGCAAACCGTGTTCGAGCAGTTCTCTCCCAGCCTTGGTCAATCTTTCTCTCAACTCTCTTTCTTTTTCATCCATAATACCCCCTCCAAGTCAGTCATTCTACAACTTGCAAGGGGCCAAACACACAAGGCCCCTTACAGGCATCTCTCCATCTTCCAAACAGGCAAGTATGACAAATTCACTTACTAACCAATTATTATATCCAGACCATGGGGAACTGTCAAAGCCCGCCCGTGCTAAGGGCTCGTAGGCGGTCTCACGTCCCCCATGGTCTGGTGTGACCATGCTCTACTTTTCAGCCTCCATATCAATTGCGGCGCAGCGAGCAGGTTCGTCCCGCACCCACCACCAGATCAGGAAGTAAGTAGCCAAGATAAAGATGCCCACGAGGAGCTGCCACATAGCCCCCTTTCCTACCAACGGCTGCATGATCAGGACCAGCACCCAAGGGAAGAATTGTCTGCCGGCTAGCATATCAGTGGCCAACATGCCCTCGGGTAGTTTGGCCCCAATCAGCTTGAACCCTTCGTGCGCGTATTCGGCAACTATTGTGGTCCCGTACAGAATGACGGCCATGATAAAGAGACCGCCGATCAGAGTGCGGACCACATTCCCCTTGGAAGGAGCTACCGCCCAACAGATGGGGAAGAAAATGGATGCCAGCATAGAGTAAGGCAGAGTCCCATTCCCAGGTAGGATTATCGCCAGCAGCAAAGTGATGGGCACCAAGAAATAAGACACAGCGAGAGTGGTGGGGTGACCCACGATCAGCGCCGCATCCATGCCAATATAGATCTCACGGCCAGGGAAACGCTGGGTAACATAGTCGCGGATGCCATCTGCCAAGGGGATCAGCCCCTCTACAATTAGGCTGATCACTCTGGGCATGATGATCAGACCAGCGGCCATAGTCACACCCAGTTTCAAGATTCCCTGCAAGTTGTACCTAGCCAGAGCACCAATGACGATGCCCATAATCAAACCAATAACCGAGGGTTCGCCGAATACGCCGAAGCGCTTCGCAAGATCCTCTGGGGTTGCCTTCCAGTCCCTGACACCTGGGATCTTATCCAACACCTTATTGATAGCGTAGACATAAGGCGCCCAAGCAATCGTGCCAGAATGCGCGAGTGTGATGCCAGGGATGTTAAAAGTTTGAGGGTCGGCACACGCCGGGTAAGCCCAGTCAGCCAACTTGTAAGTAACGTAAGCAGTCAAAACGGCAATGGCGAGGGAAAGCGGAACATTCTGGGTCAACAGGTAAGGGACTGCAGCAGCAAAAGCAAAGTGCCAGTAATTCCAGATGTCAATGTGGAAAGTCTTGGTAAGGTTAAGGGCTAACATAATGAGGTTCACTACTAGAATTAGGGGTATGATAAACATCGAGGTAGGAACCGCCCAGGTCATTGCCGCGAGGCCGCCGATATCCAGGGCCTTGAATTGTAAGTGCAAGTTATCTACCATGGCCTTGGCCGCAGGCCCCATACTTCCTGTGATTAGTGAGACGATAGTACTGATGCCGATCAAACCCATCCCGGTCATGAGACCAGCCTTGAATGATCGGCCAAATCCCTGGCGCATAACAAGGCCAAAGACGGTGATCACAATGGGCATCATCACTGGAGCCCCTGCATCCAGTAGCCATTTTACGACAGTTCTTACCGCTTCCATCGATCTACCCTCCTCTCAAATTGTAGAAATCGTCTTGCCAAAAATCAAATAACCCGTTATTTGTCGAATTGCATCACCTCCTTACACAACGCCAAAAGCTCGGTTTTGCTTATGACATGATCAATCCCACTTTCATTGCTTCCGGTGTCCCATGGATGCGGAAAGCCCTATCAATCTCCTCAAAAGGTAGCACTGGCCGGCGAATCTTAGATACTTGAACTCGACCACTGTTGATCAACTCGAGCGCGCGCTTGAAGTACTTAGGGCTGTAGCTGCGCGTGCCGGTCAGATGAATCTCTCGATAGTGAATCGTATTAGGTTCTACGGTGATTCTCAAGTCCTCAGGATAAGTGCCAGCATAAATATTGACAATGGAGTATACGCCGGCCATCTGTAAAGCTTGTTCTGTCGCAGCAGCTTGAGCACTGCCGCCCACAGTGACTATAACCACGTCCGCGCCGCGCCCGGATGGGCCCGGCGCCCATTTCGTCCAATGCCTGACCGCTTCGATGGGATCGGTCTTCGAAGCATTTATCACTATGTCAGCACCCATCTCCTTGGCTATATCACACCGACTTTGGATCAAATCAATGCCCATCACCTGGGCACCTAATAGATGGCATACCTGCACATGCATACAGCCCATAGGCCCAAGCCCTATCACAACCACCTTCTTACCTAGAGTGACTTTACTTCTCTCCTGGTCAGCCCTGAATATGCTCGCTAGTGGCTCCGTGACCGAAGCATCGCCGAACGATGTCCCCTCCGGGATCTCCAAAACAGAACTCTCTTTTACCACGGCGTACTCACCAAATCCGCCGTGATTATTCTGTAAGTTCTCGCAGTGAGAGTATAGAAACTCCCGGCAGTTCTCACACTGAAAGCACGGCGTCCACGACTGGGGTACAACGCGCATGCCCGGTTTAATTCTCTTCACATTTTTGCCCACTGCTTCAACAATACCAGCATACTCATGGCCTGGGTGCTGGGGTTTGTCAGGAGGAGGAGCTTTAACTAGCCCACGGAAGATTCTCAAATCGCTGGGGCAAACAGACGCTTCTTTCACGCGAATCAACACTTCGTCATCCTTAGGGACAATCATTGGTAGTTCTACAATTCGCACATCCCCCTCGCCGTATACTAGAGCACGTCGAAAGGTTTTGCCCATGACAAATCTCTTCCTCTCCGTGGTTGGGACTAGTCTTTAGTATCGCTTCGTTGCAGGCCTCTTATAGATGCCCCATAGTGCAACTGCTTCGCCCAGTTCTTTATGTTCTTTAGCCGCTTCCTCGAGCGGAATATCAGACATGACAGCATCAATTGCTTGCCGAAGCGCTTTGACTCCCGCCGCAGACCCGGAGGGATGGCCATGCACCGCCCCCCCCCCCCCCACCATGACATCCAGACCGTAACTCTCAATGACAGTGGGTACTAAGCCTGGTACGGCCGAGGAAAGAATGAATATGCGTTCTATGCCCGGTATAGGCGCCTGCAGAATGTGCTTGCTTCGAATTGTTGGGGCAAAGGCTCCACCCTCTCCCCACTTTCCCCAGGTACCACCTGATAGAGCCACATCCGCACCAGCGAACCTAGCGAGCTTGTTCCACACCATAGGGCTTATGCCAGTGTAGCCTGACATACCACAAGGATGGAACAGCAGTGGCACATTGATATTGGGATCTTCGGCAACAGCTCTGAGCATCTCGATGCCAGAGATGAAGTTGACCATCAATGCATTGGCGCCATGCTCAACTGCCCATTTGGCTTTCTCAAGTTGCTTGCGAACCGTATCTGTCGTGCTAATAAAATAGAGCACTTTCTTGCCCGTTTCCTCTTCGGCTCGCTTCAGAGCAGCCATGACCTCCATAAGCCGCTCCCTGAAACTACAGTTGTAGGTTTCACTAATCATTTCGTCGTCTTTGATAGTGTCTACACCGGCCACAGCAACCTCATAACAAAGATTGCCAATTTGTTTAGGCGTCAGTCCGACTTTTGGTTTGATCATGCAGTTTACAAGAGGGCGTTGGGGGACTTCAAGCAATTTGCGTATCCCAGAAACCCCGAACTTCGGGCCAGGAAGTTGCTTGACGAAGGCGGCAGGCAGGTCTATATCTAATAGTTTAATTTCCCCTGGCATGCCCAAGATATTCCCGCCAATCCCAGTCAGCATAGCAGCAGTGCTACCTAAATACCCTGTGGGCCCGCGCATGGGAAATGCCAGCCGTACGACAGCAGCCTGCCAACCCTCGTGTTGGCTTTCAACGGGATAATAGCCAACAACCCGGGCGCTGAGCGCCTCTCTCACTTGCGGCGTCTCGCCCGGAAAGTCAATCCATCCCCCCGTCGAGGCTTCGAGTGCCATATAACCCACAACCTCTAAGTGCTCGTACGCTTCCTGTTCAAAATAATAGGTAGCTATTATATAATCTTCTGGAGTGATACCCTCCATGGTGTTTTCAAAGATATTCGGGTCATATAGCGTTTTCATTAAGGTAGTTTCCTCCTTTCTGCTCACAGCAACTCGAGAAGGAAAAGGTGTGCGGAATTCCGTTCTTATTCTCCTTTCCCCAAGGCTTTTTCGAGCTCCATGACCAAAGCCCGGCGCTCTGTCGTCGACAGGACCCTCTCAAGAAAGTGCGTGCACCCTAAAAGTGTAGACAATTTCTGCAACCAGGTTACTTGCATATCCGGGTCATTCAAGGCAAATAAGAATACGAGCCGGACCGGAAGTTCATTTTCGGGATTACCCATCTCTCGGAACGCGACGGGCTCTTTGAGAGTAGCGACTGCAAGTGCAGACCGCTTACAGTACTTCGCATCCTCATGGGGTATAGCCACCGGAATGGCACTAGGCAAACCTGTAGGGAACTTACACTCTCTTTCTAACACGGCCTCAACAAATCCGTCAGTAACATAGCCTTTTTTCACTAAACTTCCCGCCATTTTCCCAATCACTTCCTCCCTGTTTCTGGCCTCAAGATCAATAAAGACCAAGTCCTCCTCAATCATCACTTCACGTCCATCAGGCATCATTCACCTTCGGTCCAAAAGAGTTAATTAGGACTTCCAGGAAAAAAACGTAATCACAATCGCTGCGATGTTTTTTCCCACTTACAGGTTGGTAGTCGCTCAGAATTTATCAATACCGTCTGCTAGTTCTGAGTAAATGAAAGACAAGTTATTCTATACTAAAGGATACCACAAAAACGCCAGTCGGTTAAGCCTAAATCTACTGTTTTTGCGCGCAAGGGGTTGTTACAAAACTATACTAATTCCGGCAAACTCAGTGCGCCCACCGTGGACGGTGGGCGCACCTTGAGCGGCTTGGTAGCCCCTCTGTCTGCCACGCTATACCGCACCCGGGTGTGCCAATCGAGCGGCATGGTTTACGCGCCGTCGCAATCCAAACGCCCTTTGTGTAAACCATGGACTTGCTGGCGTTGCGTAAGGCAGTGGAGTGGTACCGTAGCCACGGATACGCACCATAAAGACGCGGATCAGGCTCGCGGAGGCATCCGCCATCACAACTTCCTGGCATAGAACAGGGCAATGTCCCCGCTGGGGTAATAATCGTCGTTGAACCCGCAGAAGGTGAAGCCGTGCTTCTGGTAGAACTGGATGGCTGGGTCGTTTTTAGTCTGCGCCTCGGCAGTTACCATCCGCAGCCGCTGGCCTGAGGCCCACTCCAGCGCCCGATTGAGCAGCGTGGAACCAATCCCCCGCCGCCGCCAGGCTTTATCCACCACCAAGTGATGGATCCACGCTGTCTTGTTCCATCCAATAGTCATCAGAGTGATGAAGCCGCGCACCGCCTGGCGGTCTGTGGCCACCAGGAAGCACTCTCGGCGGCGGAAATCTCCCAGAAGATCGCTGGAATCTCGAGGGTAGGCCACATCCATCGGCCAGGGTAGCCGGACGCGGACGAACGTGATCTCCAACTGTCCCTCCACCTCGCCCAAGCGCATCTGCCAGACGTGTTCGGTCTCACCAGAAGCATCGAGAGAGGCACAGTCTTCCAGATCCTTCAACACAGCGTTGCGGATAAACAGTTCGGAATTCATAGCGCCTATACCCCTTCCCACCAGGCGCGCTGACTCAGCACGACCCTCAGATCGTCTCCTTGACGAACCCGATAGGCGGGGAGCCCATTCTGCGCAAGGACGGCGAGAAGCGGCTCTGTGCCCACTGGTCCACCGAAACTCTCGGGATCGATCACAACGGCCACCCCGCGGATGTCTCGCCGGCTGAGATCTCGCAAGACCTCGACCCACTCCACTTCAGCGGAGGGCGTAATGGCCACGACAGAGGTATTTCGTCCCAGCATAGCCCCTTCTGCTGACAAGATAGTAGCCAGTGGGATGGTACCTTGGGCGCGAGTAACGGCTAACATCTCCAGGATCTTGCTCAACTGCCGCTCCCCTCGGTCGGCAGGGAGCACTTGGCGCTGTTGCGCATAGGCCACCAGCCCTACTGCCCGGTTCTCTGAGAGGAAGTGTTTGGCAAGGGACGCCGCAATGGTGACGGTATATTCTTCGGTGGTAGGGTCCATCAGCGAAGTCGGTTTCTTCGCCAGCAGCGCGGGTTCGGGTACCTCGATCTCTTCGGTGACCAAGCCGAAGTGCACGCGGCTCTGCATATCTACGAAGAGCCACACATCTGCAGTGGGGTCTAGTTCGAACTCTTTGACGATGAGGCGTCCGGTGCGTGCTGTGGAGGGCCAGTGAATGCGGTGGAAACTATCCCCGGGGTAGTAATCGCGCACACCGGCGACATTGGTAGTCACATAGTGGGTGCGGCGACGCATCGTCCCGCCCCCGGGCAAATCGCCGATTGGTATGGCAAAGCGGGGCAAGTCTACCGTCGCGGGGTAAACGACGATGGTAGAAGTGTCGCTCAGTTCGCGCCGCCGCTCAAACAGGCCAAAGGGATCGCCGCTGATGATGGTGAGGGGCCCGAGGATGAAGCGGCCCCGTCGCCGGCAAAAGGTCCTCACTGTCCAGCCGCGTCGCTGCCGCGAGCCCAGAGAAGCGATGACCCGGCTGGTGTGATGATGGGGCAAGGTGGAGTGGTCGCGTACCTCCAGCCAGAGTTTGGGCAGAAAGGTGGCATTGTGCACCACGAAGCGCTCTTCCACCACTCCGCCCACCTGCGTGTGCTCTGCGTGGGTCTGGCGAATGATCTCCACGCCGTTCACATTGACCCAAGTCCAGAAGTACGAGAGCACAAAAAGGATGATGAACAGATAAGAGATACTAAACCAGATGCGCTGGCCAACCGGCGACATGCTCGACCGGGCGGCGAGGCCCAGGAGCAACGCCAGCCCCAGTATAGCCAGCGCGACCCAACTCCTTCTCACCGCGATTTCACCCTATTCTGCAGGGCGGAGGCTTTACCCTGATGGATACGGCCCGACGGTCGGGGTGGGTTGAGGGCCGGGGTATGGTCCTTCCGTGGGCGGTGGAAGTGGGGTTTGTGGGGTTTCGGGTGTGGCAGTCATAATGCGAATTGGGCCTGTGGGCGGCGGGGGCACTGTATCCGTCGCCAGGACAACGGGCGTGTGAGTAGCCTGCGGTTCTGGGGTCACGCGCTCGATCCTGCAACCCGCTGCGATGATCAGGATCAAGCCGAGCGCCAAGGCCGCTAAGAGCAAACGCCTGGGGTGGGCGTGGTCTCGGTGCGCCATGATGAAATGTCCTCCTTCGGTTCAGGTAACAGCGCCCTGAGGCTGGCGCTGTGCGGTTTACAGGTTCAAGTATAACACGCCCGACCTCAAATGCCAAAAAACGCAGCGTTCATGTTAGCGCAACGAATCGCGGGCCTTATGTCTCGTCTGCACCTTCTGGAAAAACTTCCCTCACGCTCTCCGATTTGCGGGCGAAGACCAAGTAGCCGGTGTGGGCCACCATCCGATCGACAGGGCGCAGGCGGGTGGGGACAGGCTTGTACGAACGCAGCAGGATCTCGCAGACCTCGATATCCATAAACTCCTTGCGCCCCAATACATCTATCAGTTCGCTCACCTGATTGGCTGTGGGCACGATGGCACCGAAGAAACCGCCGTCCGAGAGCGCCTCGCGGGCCTGATCCAGGTAGAGCCAGGGTGTGCGCACATCCAAAAACACAGCGTCCGCATCGCGCTCGTCGAAGCCGGTGGCGATGTCGCGCTGTTTGATCTCCACCACGTCTGCCAGCCCCACATTGGCCAGGTTCTTGGCCGCCAGACGGCACATGTCCTCGCGGGACTCGTAGGTATAAACCCGCCCGTCGGGGCGCACGGCATGGGCCAGCACCATAGTCAGCGCGCCGCTACCCGTCCCACCCTCCACAACGCGGCTGCCAGGTCCCACGTTCAGTTTCAACAGGATGTAGCCCGCCTCTTTGGGATAGACGATCTGCGAGGCGCGCTTGATGTCCATCACCAGGTCGTGGATGGAGGGCCGCAGGGCCACGTAGGGGTAGCCCAAGTGAGTCTGGCGCACCTGGCCCAGGGGCGCGCCGATCAGGTCGTCGTGGGCGATGATGCCGCGGTGGGTGTGGAGCAATTGCCCTCGCTCCAGCCGGACGATGAAACGCTTGCCGTCTTTGGCTAGGATCAGGAGAAGATCGCTTTCGCGGGCCAGGGCCATGGTGTTCTCCACAGGGCTGACACTACAGTGCCAGCCAGTCCTCCAAATGGAAATGGGGTGCGAACGGGTTCACGAAAAGTATAAGCCGAAATCATGGAATTGCAATAACCGGCCAGAGCTCACCTCCCACTGAGAGAGAAAGAAAGGGTGAGAACCAAAGAACTTTCCTCCCCTCCCTGGCACGTCCAGACTTCGCTTGCGCCGGAGGTCTGGTAGGCAGTGATCTGGAGGGTCAGCCCTGTGCGGGTGCCACACCAGGAGCGCGCGTTATAGGTGTACATGCCGGGAGCCAGGTTCCAGTAATGCGTGCCGGGACTGAAACTGCGCGCCCCCAGGCCGATGATCTCCAATGTCAGCACACCACCCGTCTCGTTGTTAATCTGCCAGGTGCCGCGGTTGGGCGGGAGCGACTTCAGGTCGCTCCAGGGGCTGGTGCAGCCATGACCCGTTGCCCGCACGCGGTAGAAATAGGTGGCCAGAGGATTGCGCCCTGCGAGAGCGACACTGGTGGCCGGCCCCGAGTACACCTGCGCCGGGCTAGTAAAGGGCACGTGGTCGTCCTCTTCGAGGGTATAGGTCTCGGCGTTCAGGTCGGCGCTCCACGAGACAGTGTAGTTGCCATCTCCCTCGGGGTCGCTGATCTCGTTCAGGGTCGGCTTGGCCGGACAGCCGGGCACGTACACTGAGCGAATGTTGCTCCAGGCACTGTTGCCGTAGGCGTTCTCGGCCCGGACGCGGTAGTAATAAGTAACTCCCAGCGGGCGGTCCGTCAACTCGACGCTGGTATCGGGGCCGTTGTAAACAACGTGGGGCGAGGAGAAGGCACTGTTATCGTCCTCTTGGAGGTGGTATGAGGTGGCCCATGCCGCAGTTGTCCAGGAGACGGTGTAGCGGTTGTCGCCGTCGGCGTTATCAATGGGGTTCAACATAGGCGTGGCAGGCAGGGGCGGATAATACTTCAGGACGATGGGCATGTACAGGTTGCCGTACCAGTTAGGCAGCGTCGGCGTAGGTGTTATGGTAGGGGCCGAGCGGATCAGGATGGCGTTCACCATAGCCTGGCCGATGACAGGCGGAAAGTCAATGTTCAACTGCCCGTCGCTCACCGTTGCCAGCAACTGGCGAGCGTAGGCGGTCTTGTTCCCAGCCAGGGCGAAGATGTCCATGTAACGCAGGATGGTCTGACCCTCCACGCGCACATCAAACACGCGCTGGTGCATCTCGGTGATGGTCAATTCGGCGAAGCGCAGTTCGATCAGATAGTTGCCGTTGGGCAGATCAAAGGCATAGCCCGACATCCCGACGCGTTGGGTCTGATAGAGGGGGTCTTCCTCGGTCAGGGTGATGGGTTCGGTAGTGGAGACTGACCCGCCACCGATAAAACCCCAACTGCCGGGTGCATAGGGTTGATCGGCCAGCCAGGTGAGGCCATTGGGAGCAGTGTAGGCCGGGCCACCGCAGTTATAGGCCCGTTCGTCGCCAGTCGGAGGTAGTGGGGGTGTCACTGTAGGAGTGGGCGTCGGCGTGACCAAAGTGAACGGCGCACCCAGATAGAGCCGCCCCCTGCCGAACACGTTATCCTTGCCCGGTGCGCCCAGGTCTTTGGCATTGTCCTCCAAGCACTGGCGGACGTAAGTCATGGGGCGGGTTGGGTTAGCGCCCCTCACCAGCGCCGCTGCGCCCGCCACATGCGGGCAGGCCGCAGAAGTGCCGACGAAGCCGTTGTACCCATAGCGGTTGGTGGAGACGCCACTGTAGGCGGCAATGTCCGGCTTGATCAGGCCACTTCGGGTGGGCCCACGGGAACTGAAGGGCTCGCTGGTGGCCGGATTGGAGACAGGCACTGCCCCGACGGTGAAGGAAGCAGGTGCATCAGCGGGCACGATCAGGCTGCTTCGCGCGGTGACGTGTTCCAGAATCCGGCCCGTGGGGTTGAACAAGAACAGGTCGAAGTTGGGATTACGAGAACTATGCACTCTCCACACCGCCACGTGATAACGGCCCGACGCTGGGGCAGTGATGGTGATCTCTTCCCAAGGCTGGTGGCCGGGGTCGCCGTTCTGGCTATTGGTGGATGAGGCCACGAGCACTCGCTCCCCACTGCCAGTTTGTCGGTAGAGGTATAGGTCATAGTCATTCCCTGCCCCGCCCCAAGGATCATCCCAGCGCAAGAAAAGGTATATAGGCTCGCCGACGGAGGCGTCGAACTCGTTGGTCTCATCGCCCATGGCCCAGTTCAGCCAACCGTTGCCCTCGGGGTCGCTCCAGATCAGGTCGTAGTGGCGCTGCGCATAGTTGCCGGCGGAGTTCACCCATAGTATGCCCGCATTGGTGGCTCGGGCAACTGCGTCGCAGATGAGACCAGTGCCATCGCCAGATCCACCGCGGGGTAGGCCGGCGGAATGGGAAATGATGCTCACTCCCTGGGCGATGAGCCAGTCCACGGCGTTCAAGAAGAAAACGTCGGAGTCATAGTTCACCAGATAGAGCGACGCCTGGGGGGCCATATCGTGGACGATCTCGGCGCAGGCAGTGCCGTGGTCCTCACCGCCGCCACCGATATCACCGCTGGAAGTGAAGGAGCGAACGGTTACGGTAGGTGGGAGTTCAGTGCCCAACAAGCCCTGGTAGCCGGTGAAACCCACGTCGAGAACGGCGATTTTCACCCCGCTGCCTTTGTGGCCGGCAGTATGCCAGGCGTTGGCATTGGAGAGGGCCACGCCCTCGCTGGTGATGGCGTTGACCACCGGGCGCGCTGGGGGGCGGACGTACTGCACACCCGGCAGATCTGCCAGTTCGGCGAGTGCTGATAGGGGAACGGACATTTGTACTAGATTGTCGTATGTGGCCTGAACGGTTGCGCCGAGGGGAGCCTTTGCGGTGATGGCATCCATCGCGTCGAGGTCAGTTTCCACAACCACCTCGACCGTAGCATCTCGCAACACTAAACCCGACTGGGCGGCGAGGGCTCTTGCGCCAGGCAAGCCCTGGCGGGAGTAAGCATCAGCCAGGGCTACCAGGGACGACGCCAGGCGAGGGTGTTTGGCAGGCGAGACAGGGGGTGGTGGAAGAGGATGCCCAGATGGAAGTGGCGAGGCAGCGGAGAGGGTCGCTGCCACGGTAAGTGCCAACGCCAAGGATAACGCAATGCGGCTGAACACAGACAGACGCACGGGCTTCCCTCCAGGGGTGTTCAATGGGGATTTTAGCACAGGGAACGGGGGCTGTCAACGAATTGGGTAATGGAGAAAAGGTAGGCTGTCGCGGTATTCCACGGTTTGTCAGCCGCCTTCGCCCAATCGCAAACCTGGCCACAGTTTCACGACCTTCGCCAAGCCATTATCGGGAAATACAGCCGGTATGGTCTACCCCAACGAGCGATCATCCCTGTTGTGATGTCCAAATACTGGCGGGCGTAATTCTCGCTGGGCTCGATGTGGGTGTTGCTCCGGAAATCGTTCCACGAGTTGATCACCAGCCAATCTGCTGCGCTGGCAAGCGCTGCCTCGTAGCACAGCGTGTAAGTAGCGCCATTCAGCCGAGGCCGATATTGGCCCGGGTAACCAATGCGCCGCTGGTCACTGCCCGGAGACAGGGTCGCCACCCACAGACGTGCAGGCCTCCTCGGCGCCACAGCCGAATTGGCCCGTACTCCCACCATCCATCGCTGATTTGCCGACGGCAGCGTATGATAAAGATAGACCGCCTCTTGCATAAGTCCATCGAAGGCAGTCAATATATCTGGGTTGGTGCTATCGGCGATATAGAGTGCTCCGCGGCCTTCGGTCCACAACTGCTCGAAGATATAATCCCATAAGGCAGGCGAGACCTTGTCCGCTGCACTGACCCATACTACCGGTAACCCGCCCAGGCGATAATAGGCAGGGTGGCCACCGTAGTTATCGAGTAGATAGCGCAAGTCGCTGGTCACACCAGCAATGTTGACCTGGCCCGAAGCGTTAGATTGACCCGCCAGCGATACACTCACGTAGAACCCCTGTCGTTCGGCTTCGGTTAGGAGGAGGGGCAAAACGGAATCGGCTCCATTTCCTGGGGACCAATTGGCCAACACGAAACCGTCTAGGAACGCCGCTTTGGCCTGAGCCACGTGTCGGGCAATAGCATCAGGGTCGCTGGAGATATAGCGTGACGCGGGGCGATCAACGTAGATCTCGCTGTCCCAATCGGCGAGGCGCTGATAATCCGCGTGATAGGTGGCCCAGGTCAGGCGAGGCACATCGCGCCGTGCTTCATCCAGGGATACTGGCCCAGAAGCCAATAGCAACTCGCCTGCAACTTCCAGAATTCGTGGAGTGGTATTCGATACCTCTATCTCACCCACGAGGACAGGTTGGTCTCCGTTGTAGTTGAACACTGCCACGCGGGTGGTTCCGCCGTTACCCTGCTCTATCTGCCACTCCACGGTGCCGGTGATGCTTACATTGCTGAACACGGCATCTACCACTGCTGTCTGCTCTGGGTTGGCGGTAGTCCGTGCATTAGGCCCGCTTTGGTAGAGGATATGGCCGGAGGTTGTGGCCCCTGACCCGTTCACAGACACCAAGTACACCGCCAGGATCTTCGCCCCCTGTACCAGCGTGACTGAGGCCCAGGTGGAGGTGCTGTGTACTTCCACTCGCGTGCGCACCACGCCTTCAGGGAACTGCGGCCCGGGGGGAACTGGATCAGCGCGACCCCTTGTGGCGCGAAGGTCGTCCAAATCGGCCTGCACGGGTCCGCCGATCACCAAGTCGGCACTGTTCACGGTGAAGGTGGTGCTGGAAGCAGTGTGGATAGTGGCAACACAATTTTCCTGAGGTCCGTTGCCATTGGCGATGCAGGCGGTGACGTCGCCGCCAGACGATTGCTCGACGGCGAAGGTAACGGTCGTGCCGGCAAAGGACTGAATGAGCATCAGAGCGCGGACGGAAGCCGTTACCGTTTCCATTGTGCCATTACTGGCAAGGGCTAAGCCAACGCCACTGCTCTCATCCACGAGCACGTCGGCGTCACCGCTCCAGTTGAGCACAATGACGGCAGCCACCGTTGCGCCGGATTGGAGACGAAGCCAAGCAGATGACGTGCCGGTGGCAGTCAGGTCAAGCAAGGAGAAGTAATAGAAATCTGCCTCAGCATGAATAGGCTCTGCACTTGCAACGGTGCAACGAGTTCCAGCGGGGCTTAGGCAGGGGGCAAACCATAGCAGAGACAGGGCTATGGCCAGGGCGAGCGCGAATTTGAGAGTGCTTAAACGACAGCGTGTGGACATTTCACTCCCCAGGCTATGCCCTCACGTAGAGGTGAGGTACAAATTTATTATAGCACAGTTACAAAAAAGATACAAATCGTCTACATCATGCACCTGAGTGGAACTTCCTTGCTCTGTACTGCCTCGGTATTCCATCGGCAAATCACCAAAAGATGGGAAACCAGCGAGGACATTTGACATCCCCGCCCTCATGGGGTACAATGGATAATGTGGAAGACCAAGCGAGGAGATAGAGCAGTCAAGGGGTGAAGGTATGAACCTGAAAACGGGCAAAAGACTTGCCAACGTGAGTTGGCTCTCCATAGATCAGAAAAGAAAACTTGCCGAAATCTCCATCACCACGGTTCCGGAATTCATCGCCCTGGCGCATTTCGACTCCCGCAATCTGGCGCGTTATCTGGGCATCAAAACCCGCGAGTTACGAACCTTGAAGAAGGAGGCTACCGCCGAGATCCCAGAGTCGCAACTCAGCCGCATCCTAAAAGCGCCGAAGGAGGAGTTTGTCACCGGCGCGCTGCCGCCTACCAAAGCAGACCGTTAGTCCAACACAACCGTCCCAGAAAGGAGCATTGAGCGTGGTCAAAGAGATCGGAACCCCATTGAGCCAGACAGACTTGAGTCCAGATCAAATTCGGGCACTAGAGGCGCTTTCCATCACCCGGGTCGAGGAGTTGCTCGGCCTGCCTCCCTATTATCTAAACAAATTAGCACCCTATATCCCAGATTTTGCCAAAGTGAAGAAGTGGGTGAGTGCACAAACCCCTCCGCAGATGGAAGTCGCCGCAGAGACAGGCACCGAAGCCGCAGAGGTGGACCTTGCAGCCGAGGAATATGCGATGGGTGCGCTGCCGCCTCGACGCCAACTGGCTCACATGGAAGCCCAGTTCTTCATCCCGGAGCAGCCGAATGCTGCTCTGGCCGAAGCGCAGGGCGAACGGGCAGTGAATTTGGTAGCCCATTTTCCACCCGTACGGGATCAGGGGCGCCGCGGCACTTGTGTGGCCTACGCGGTGGTCGCGATGCGCGAGTACGCTTACAAACTCAAGAACGGCGAGGAAGTCGCCCTTTCAGAGCAGTTCCTTTACTGGTTGTGCAAGGAGAACGATAACCGCCCGCGGTCCCATGGCACTTTCGCCATGATCGCCGTGCCCATCGCGGTGCGATTCGGAATATGTTTGGCCACCACCTGGCCTTATAACCCTGAACCTATGGAAGACAACGAAGGCCAGGGGCCACCGCCAGAGGGGGCAATGGAAGAGGCCTCGCGATACAAGGTTCGGCAGGGGCTTGTCTTAGACCCGCGTTCGGTGGAGGACATCCAGGAGCGGCTGGAGAACGGTTATCCAGTGGCGGTCAGCATTCCCGCCTACAGGAGTTGGTTGCTGAACCCCGTGGTGCGGCGCACTGGCAACATCCAGATGCCCGTCCCTGGGACGCGGGCCAGTGGTGGTCATGCTGTGCTCATCGTGGGGTTTGGCGCAGACCCGGAATTTGCCGGCGGCGGTTATTTTATCGTGCGCAATAGTTGGGGGACGCGCTGGGGCGTGGAAAGCCCCTTCGGCGTCGGCTATGGGACGCTCCCCTACAACTATATCCGCTACTACGGCTGGGAGGCTTTCAGCTGTAACGACTGAGGAAAGGGCTCTGCTCCTCCTACTCGCGCAGTGCAAGAGATACCGCCAGAAATCGGTAGATGGGCGCTTAGGTTGATGGACCTCTGGTCAAGACCTGCCCAACGACGAATGCCAGCACGAACCAAATAACGATATTCAGCACCAGATTGACCCAATTCACCGTCCAGTCTGCACCTGGGTAGACAACGCGAGTCAACCAGGTGAAAGGCAGGCCGCGGTTCGTCGCCCCTAATAAGTGGCGCACATCGAACAGGCCAGTGAACAGTGTGATCACTGCGCTGATTCCCAAAGCGATGACTGCTTTTCTCAGCATTGCTTACCCTCCGTTTGCTTTTGGGGCTCCACCAACTGGATAAGCCCACGTTGCCCATTTACCATCCAATTTGGATCCTCTTCAAATAATCGGTTCACTCGCTCCGGGGTTAAGTCCAGTATCACTTCCGCTTTCATCGTGCGCAGGGACAGGAAAGGAGCGGGGAAATAGGCCGCCACCTCGGATAGACGCGTGGTGCAGGGCCAATGCCGGTCGCCCACCAGCCGGCGATAGTTGAGATCCCCCTTGAGCACAACGAGATCAGCCTGCCCCAGTTCCTGCCGTAGCGATGGCCACAGCGCAGGATAGCAGAACGGACTGGTCCAGAACCAGTGGTCCAACAAGCACACACGTCCAGCAGCAATGTAATCCTGCACGGCCGCCGTCAGCGCTTGCACTGCAGTGCTCTCCGCCCCGGCCAGGAATTCCAGCGCCTCATACACGTCGGCCACCATCGCATCGGAGATGTAAAACGGCTGTGCCTTCAGGTGGAACGCCACCTCGTGCACTCCCGCGCGGTGTATCAAGGCATCGGCCAGGGCCAGGTCATAGAGTAGCTCCAGACCGGCGTTATCGGCGATAATGTCCACCCGCCGATGTCGGCCACCCGATAGGGTAGCGACAGCACGGGGCGTGTCGTCAATCAGCAAGTTCTGGCGTTCGCGAACGATGTCCGGCACCCCTTTGGCTCGCTCGGCCACAGCCCGGTAACTTAGGTCCGCGCGGTTGCTCCACAGGTTGTAGTGCAGGAGGGCGGTAAGGGCGTCGGCGCGGTCCAGGCTGGCCAACGACTCATAGACTGGTGTGAATTGAGTGATGGCCCCACTGGGTTCGGTGTAATGAGCGCGTTTAATGACCGCGTAAGGATCGAAACCCTGCCAAGGCCCTGGCTGAAAGTACCCCGTGGCCTCCAGAATGCGCCGGTGCAGGTAAGCCTCGGCGAAATACCAAGGCAATTCAAACCAACTTTTGCCCCGATGGGGAGTCCAGGCCCAGTCCCAGAGAGCGCGATCGGGAGCATCTTCTGTGAGCGGGCGGACGGGATGCCGGCCTGTGATCTCCCGTTCAATGGCCAGTATGCGGCGAGCAATGGAGGAGGGGAAGGCATTGTGGGCCACCACGTCGCGGATGAGGCGGGGGATACGCTGGCGCACGGTATCATAGGCAAAGGAACCCAATTCCGCAATCAGGAGAGGCGGTGGAAGTGTGGGGTCATCGGAGCCCACTAAGCAGTTGAGTTCTTCTATAGTGGGGTAGCGCCTGGCATCCTCGAGAACTCTCTGGAGTGACATGGTAGGTGGGATTCTACCATAGGTGAGGGTAGATGTCAATGATTCGCGGTGCCACATAAATGGCCTGCGCCCGTATAGGCGGGGCAGGCCAATCAATTGGGGTGAGCGGAGGGATTCGAACCCTCGATCGCCTGGGCCACAACCAGGAGCCTTAACCGCTCGGCTACGCTCACCATTTCTCAAAAGATATTATAGCGCAAAATGGCAAAGGTGCAAAACGCCCAAAAGCCTTCGTGCGGGCAACGGCGAAGATCACCCATCACCAAGCAAGGCCTGAAACCGCCCAGCATCCTCCCACATAGATACATTGTTGAAGAGAACGTAGGCATCGCCAGCAGCCCGACTCCACTGGGCTAGTTGGGCCAGATCATCGTCGGTATAACGGTAGCGGTACCCTGCACGCCCGTGAAGGCGAAAGTAGGCTGGTCGACCGTGCAAACAGGGACGGACAAAAGGGTCGGTGGCGTGGAGAAGATCCAGTTCCTGGCAGAGGGCGCGCACTATCTCGTCGGACCAGTCGCCGCGCGGCTCCCAGGCCAGAGCAAACCCAGCGCGGTCAATGCGCCGAAAGAAGGCTCGTAGGTCGGCGACGTGTTCGTCGGTGGGGGTGAAGCGGGCGGGACACTGGAAGAGGACCACATCGGCTCGTAGCGCCCGGGCGATCTCCAAGGTGTGCTCCCAAGCGGCGTCCACCTCGGGCGTTGGCCGGAAAAAGCCGTATCGGCTGGCTTGGTCGACTGGTACTTGTACACCAGCCTTGCGATAGGTGGGGCTGGACGGGTCATGGGTGATCAGTTGCCAAGCCTTGATGGTGAAGCGGAAGTCGGATGGCACTTCCTCTCGCCAGCGCTGGGCAGTCGCCGCCTGGGGAGGTTTGTAGAATGTCTGCTGTATTTCTACCAGCCCGAAGCGCTCGACATAGCGAGCCCGTGCCGCAGCCCATCCGCAACAGCCAACCAAGATCATCCATCAACTCCGGTGAAAATTATACCACAGGAGCCACTGATCCCGCAGCCGTAACAACTGACCTTTTATTTCTTCAAACCCTCCAACATCGAGCGGGGCGGGAAAAAGATGGCATCGCGGTCGCAGGTGGCGGCACAAGCGTTGCAACCTACCATGCAGTTGAAGGGTTCGGCGACCACTACCTTATCTTGGGCTTCGTTCCAAGCATATACGCCGAAGGAACAGAACTTCAGGCATTTGCCACAGCCATCGCACTGCTCTTCATGGATGACGGGATACCAAGGGACTTGTTCGCGGGGTATGCCGCGCCAAGGTTTGTATTGAGGAGCGGCTCTCTCGCCCTCCCCTTTCCTGCAGAATGCGTTGTACTCCCGTAGCAATGCCTCGGCGTATTCATTCTCTGCGGCAGCAGGGATGTAGTTGTGCTTTCGAGCCAGGGTAAGCAGTTCGCTTTTGAGATCATCGGTTGGCACACGGCCGGAATCCCGCAGGCTCTTGAAAATGTCGGTTAGCCCGGTCATTCCGACTACCATGTGGCCAACCCGAATTTGCCGATAATCCGATGAGTTTGTCATCTCCGATTTCACTCTAAGTTAATAGTGTATTTTGCCTGGCCTATCATGACGATGGCATCTCCCCAAAGAGTTCGGCCAGTTTATGAAGTGATTGGCGATATTTCTCTGTATACAGCGGTGGGCACTGATTCAGGTGGGCTTGCCCGGCGACCAGTTTCAGAGCAAAGACGAAACAGGTGGGCTGCCCACAGGCCTTGCAATTCTCACCGGGCAGCAAGCGGTACACATCTAAAGCCTTGGGTGGCTCCCGTCGCTCGTAGCGGGGTTCAATCTCTCCTCGCTTCTCCCAGGTGCGGTTCACCATCTCCACTAAGCGGTCCACCACGGCTCGGGCCTCTTCGCGGTCCTCCAGATTGCTGACCGCGATCTGACGCGGCCGGATGGAGACTGCGCGTCCGCCCATACGCCAGGTGAGTATTTGCGCCTTGTGATCGTAGATCGCGCCTTTGAGGGTTGCATTCAAATAGGGCAAGACCTCCGCAATGTCCACAGATAGGTCTGCGAAGGCACTCCATCGCTCACTACCCGGATCACAAGGCGGGGACGTGACTGTTAACTCATAGCCTTCGATCAACATATGAAATACCTCTCAGTTCTTACACAGCGGGCTGCAAGCAGCGACGCTCGACATCAGTCACCCTCCGATCATCTGGATTTCCGGGAACGCCACAGAACGATCATCAGCAAGACCACGATACTCAGCCCGAGAGGCAAAAAGAACCCTTCTGCCAAGGTTGCCGTTTGCCCGATTGTCTCGGTCGGCGCGTGTGAAGGCCCTGGTATTGGGGTGGATGTAAATTCTGCCGTAGGAGGTGCAGTTTTGGTCTGAGTAGGCATTGCTGTTATCACGCCCAGGCTCGGTATCCTGGTTGGCACACTCGTAACCGACATTGTAACCGTGGGAGTAATAGTAGGCGTTTTGGTAGGTGCTGTCGTGGCGGTAGCAGTAGCGGTGTTGGTAGCCGTTACAGTCCAGGTTTCCGGTGGCGTCATCGTCGTCGTGCTCGACGGTGCCTTCGCCGGCGGCAACTTGGTAGCCGTGGGATGCACCGATGTTCTCGTTGGCGACACCGTCTTGGTAGGCGAAGGGACATCGGTCGGCGGTGCTTGGGTGGCCGTAGGAAGAGCCAGCGATGGCGTAGGCGATGCTGCCGTGGTGGGCGAGAGCGTTTCCGTCGGTGGCACCTCGGTAGCAGTGGGAGAGGCAGGTGGTTCCGTTGGCGAGACTAACAGTGTGGGCGAAGGAATCTCGGTGGCTGTTGGCTCGGGTGTGGCAGTCGGCGCGCACGGCGTCGGGATAGCAGTCGGTCACTGTCCCGGTGGTTGTGCTCTCGTCCCCACGGTTCCACCACAATATAGCCCCATTGCACATACTGCCAAGGCTAGGACGCGACATATTTCCAAAACCCCCTTCCGAGGGGTCATTCGCTGCCGTTTTCCGAGTTCCGCTGTCATAGCGCGATTCCTACGAGGCGCTGCCCTTCATCACAACCGGCAGACAAACCACGAAGCGAGGTGGCGCTTCAAACGCCATCGTTGCCTGATAGACTTCCTTCTGTGCTCCCACAGGATCTTGTACGAAGGCGATAGCCTCGACCAAACTACGATCCTCGGCGGATACTGGTTCTGACAAAGCCGAGTACGTGTTGCGCAGTCCCGGCACTAGACTACCGGCAGGAAGGGGGCCAATGACCTGTAGGGCGTAGAAGGGGGTCATAGCCACCTTGCGCTGCGTATATATGGCGAAGAAAACCTGGGCATTTTCGATCGTGGAGGAACACGTAGGTGTAATGATCACAGAAAGGGCCAACTGGTTGCCTTCCCAGGTCCGTGTAGCAGCTATATCCATAGGGCTGGGCCTGCTGAGTTCGGCTTCTATCAGCGGGCGATAGGCCGCGTAATAGTCAGGCTGGTAACCCGTGATGTGACCAGAAAATCCATCCACCATCACGTTAGGCCAGTCAAATGATCCAGCATAGTAGGCCAATCGTGACTGCCCCAACTGGTAATTGAAAGCCAGATCATACTCCAAGATCAACAATTGTTGGCGCGAATATTCCGCTCCCAGACGTTCCACCGCCCGACCCGCGGACGGACTCGGACAGGGCCCTCAAGTAGTGTACCAACAGAAGTGCTCGAACAGCACAGCGCGTGGGCTGTCGGCTTTCACTTCAGAAGCCAAGGCAAACAGAGCCACAAGGATGAGCACTGATATCCAAAACACGACTTGCTTGGGTCTATGTATTTCTATTTCACGCTCGTATTCGTGACTCACGTCACACTCTTTTACTTAAAGCAGACTACTGAAAAGCCAAACGGCCAGTGCAGCAAAGAGGATGGCGGTGAGCAATTTGACGGGGGCCACGTGCTGCTCCAGGAAAGATCCCAATTGCCGCGACGTAGTGCCGTAAAAGGCGAGCAAGAAAACTATCACCAATGGCGCAATAAACATTAAATTATACAGCACCAAGTACAAGACTCCGTAAGCACGTAACTCCGCCACGCCAGCCACAAAGATGATAGTGGGCAAATACACCTGGCCAGTGCAGGCCAACTCCAATAACGAGACGACGACACCCGTTCCCAATGCTCCCCACACAAAACCGCTCAATCGCGATTGGGTGCGGATGGTATGGTGTATCTGCTGGTGAACGCGTTTGGGCAGCCGCAGACGCATTTCTTCCGGGCGGCCGCGCCGAGCCTGGATGAAATCATAGGCGCTGAGTATAGCGAAAGCAGCACATAAGAGTGCCGTCGCCAAGTAGACCAGGCGGGACAGAATGCTCAAGAAGGCCAGCGAGGTGATGAATTTCAATGCTCCCAGACCGACTAGTAGGTAGGTGAGGAACACGCCCAGGGTGAAAGCCGCACCCACCAGTATGATATCGCGCCCTTTGCGTCCGATAAAAGCCAGGTAGGAGATGAAGAAGACGATGGTTGTGAAAGCGCAGGGGTTCACACCGTCCAGCAACCCTGCCCCAATGACGGTGAGCACCCCCAACGATCGGAAGCGCCGGATAATGCTCTCGGTGGAGGCGTTGGGATCGAAATCGCGCCAGATCGGGTCCGCACCTGTGGCCACATAACGTGCCAACAGCGATTCTATCTCTCGAGCATTTACGTCTTGGCCAACTAAGGCATCCTTCCCCACGAAAACAGCCGGCGCAGTCAGCCGCTTCTCTTCGGGAACGGCAGTGGCTTCGCCGAGCCATTCGAGCAGCGCAGCCTCAGCCCGGGCATCGAAGGACACTACCACCAGTTGGGGATATCGAGTTTTCAGAAATCTTAGATCTAGTTCTGCCCGGTCACATTCCTGACAACCCGGCTGGTAGAAATAGGCGAGGTAGATAAGAGGCAACCCTGCGCTTTCGCTGGAACCGCACCACCGACACCCCTCTTCGGGCAGCCGTTCGAAACGCTCCTCGACTCGCGACGGGGTCTCAGTAACCGTCTCTATTTCATCTGGAGTCGGCAATGGGGCACCCCCGGACTCAAGATACTGCGACACCAGGAAAGGCAGCCTCTCTCTGATCTCTGCTTCCCCGATCAGCGCGTGTTTGCCGATGAAAACTTCCGGCATAGAGGGCTTTTTGACGCCGTATGCTTCCTCCAATGCGCGGATCAAGCGGTAGTTCTCCACCGATGTCTCGACATCGTGCTCCATCACTGCCAATCGCGCGCCGTACTGGCTTTGGAGGACGCCGATCACCTCCTCGCGGATAACCGCACACTCCGGACACTTCCTGCTGTAAAAGAAGCGCAGGTGCACAATGGATTCAGGCTGGGCAGTCGGAGTGGCAACTGGGGACGCGGTAGGGTCGGGGAAATCCGTGCCCCCTGCTTCGAAATAGGCAGCGATCACCTGGCCGGCCCGGGCGCGAATATCCTCTTCGCCAAGCAGAACCGTATCGCCCACGAACATCTCAGGGATCGTGGCTATATCCGGGGTCACACCGTAGATGGCTTCCAGCGCCAGCAGTTGCGAATAGACTTCAGGGTCGGAAATCTCCAACAGTTTGATTGCAAGCCGGTCTCCATACTCCATTTGAAGTTGCGGCACAATCTCTTGCAAGACGCGTTGGCAGTGAGGACAGTCTTCAGCGTAGAAAAGAAGCGCCCGCACAACCGGCTCGTCAGCCAATACAGAGTTGCAGAAAACAAGCCCCGCTATCGCGAGAACGATCACACCAGTTGCCACACGATTCATTTGAGGTTCATCTTCCTGTTCCCGTATCTACCGTTTGCCGCTGGAGCCAGGCATACACCAACGAATGGCTTGTCCGTGCTCCAAGCACTTTTACGCACCAGAATGATCAGCCGAGACCTCCTGCGCTGCTGCGCGCATGGCGGCCACCAATTCCTCTTTGGTCGGGAAGTGGATGGCACCAGCCTCGCACAGGTTGGCGCAGGCGCTACATCCCACTACACAGTTGTACGGGTTGGTAACAAGGGGATGACTTTCATCATCATCCCATTCGAAGACGCCATTTCCGCAGAAGTTAAAGCATTCTTGGCACCCGACACATACTTCGTAGTCAATGGTCGGATACCAAGGGATTTTCTCTCTCGGGATTCTCGAACTCATGACAGTATTAACCTCCAGGTTGATTGCTGTTTTGTGCGCCTGGCGGGCTTTGTATTCCCACCAGGCGCAGTTGCTTAGAACTTGGTAGTGCTTGTGGACCTATTTCTCGGTCAGTTTCTCAATAGTCTCCGCCACTTTTTTCATTGCATCCTCAGTGGACATATTGCGGAGATCGAGGGAGACTACCTGTTTGTCGAAGTCACCACCCATTTCTGCGAAGACGTCTTTGAACATCTTACGCTGCATCTTGGGGTCGCAGGCTCCGACAACATAGGTTATCCCCGGCTTAGCGTAATCGCGCCAGAACCGGTCGCCATCATCCACGCAGAGTTGTGGGTGAACGATGGCATACTCCACACCCAACTCTGTACGCACGTAGTTGATCAGCCTCCAGAGATCCAGTTTGGAGAACCCAGGGCACTCTCCCGTGCAAATGCACATTACGAATCTCGGTTTCTCGCTCATTGCGTTTTTCCTCCTTCCTTGAGTTGTTTTATTGCAATCGAGATAGTGATTCTTTGGCTTCTACTGAGGAGGATATTCTCCCCGCAGTTCTTTGATGACTGCTTTGACCGATGCTTTGTCTGGGAATGAGATAGCATTGGCATCGCACACGAATTGGCAGCTCTGGCAGTATACCTCGCAGTTGTACGGGTTGGCTACCGATACACTCGGTGAACCCCCATCCAACACGTACACATCGTGTTTGCAGTGCATCACACAAGCGCTGCACCCTTTCACGCAAGCGTCTGGATCTATGCGCGGATACCAGGGAATCAGTGCTCGTGGTATACCCAGGTAGCGTTTGTCTTGCTGCATTGTTGTCCAGGTCCTTTCTATTGTTAAGGTGTATTTTGAACTACAGATGAGACCGTTCCGCCCGGCACTCAGGACAGGAGCAATTCAGCTCTGCACGCGCGGGTAGTCTGATTTGCAGTAGAGACTCCTCACCGGACGCGGTAGCCAGGCGAAGGCGAACCTCGCGCAATACCCGCACAATGTCCGTGTCCGCCAGATGGTAGTAGACGTAGAGGCCCACCTTCCTATCGGCGACCAGTCCTGCCTCTTTTAGGATAGCCAGTTGCTGTGAGACATAGGCCTGGCGCTGTTGCAGAACAGCCACAAGATGGCAGACGCAAGCCTCGCCTTGGGTCAGTATGTCTAGGATCTGCAGACGCACTGGATGCGCCAGAGCGCTGTAGAATCGCGCCTCTCGGTCAAACACCTCTTGTGTCATATTCTGCCCCAGACTGTATTCCAAATATGGAATATACTTATAGCATAGTTTCGCTGAGATGTCAAACTTGGGGTGAGCATGTTTGCGCCTGATGATAGGGGCAAGAGGGTCTCAAGACGTATTACTGAAAGCAAGATGGTGGCTCTCTGGGAAACCAAGCAGATGCCACCATCTCAACGAACTGCTTATCCACTTCGCGATCCGCACGGTGACGAGGCAAAATTATCCTCGGCGCTCATCCCTCCCGTTCTACCCGCGTCGTTACGGCGTGCATTAGATCCTTCAACCCTGGATAAGTAGCAACATATTTATGGAAATAGAAGTCGTAGACTTCCTCCAAGTCCGGATTGGGTTCTACTCGGCGTGTGACCCGCACCATCCGTTCCGCTGCCTCTTGTAAATCACGATATTGGCCCGAGCCAACTGCAGCACAGATAGCCGAACCCAAGGTCGTGGCCTCTTGTACCTCCGTCAAACTAATGGGCAGTTGGCAGACATCCGCGTGAATCTGCATCCACAGGGAACTCTTGGTTCCGCCCCCGCAGGCGATCATTTCCGTCACCCGCAAACCAGCCTTGGCCATATCCTCCAAGATGTGCCGAGTGCCATAGGCAGTGCCCTCGTAGATGGCCCGAAACAGATGTCCCACACTGTGTTTCAGGCTCAGGCCCCAGATAACACCTCGCGCCAAGGGGTCGCGCAGAGGTGAGCGGTTGCCCTGCCAGTAGTCCAAGAGAACTAAGCCCTCAGCGCCTGGGCACACTGCCGCAGCCTTCTCATCTAGAATCTCATAGACGCTTATCCCCCTTTTCTGTGCCTCTACCTGCTCTTGGTAGGCGAAGTTATCGGCAAACCATTTAACAATGGACCCCGTGGAGACCTGACCTCCCTCCAGAATCCAGAGCCCAGGGATCACAGCATCTGGGTATGGTCCCCAGGCCATAGACCCGAAGACTCCTTCCTGGCTCACGGCCAAGTGGCAGGTGGAAGAGCCCATGATGAGCGCCAACCGACCCGGCTGGACGACATTTAAGCCGATCATCCCAGCATAAGCGTCTATGCAGCCTTCAATGACCGGAGTGCCAGGGACGAGGCCCAATTCCGCAGCCACTTCTGGCAACAGCGGACCAACTGGCGCTCCCACTGGCAGTACATCCGGCGGCCACTTGGCGGGCAGGTCGTCCAAGCCCACATCGGCCAGCAACTTCTGCGACCAGCCACCCTCCGGACGGGCGTAGTTCCACTTGCACGTCACGTTGTTGATCGAGGCTACCCAGCGCCCAGTCAGTTTGTAAGTCAGCCAGTCCAGGCTCTCCACAATCTTGTCTGCCTCGCGGTAGATCTCAGGTTCGTTCTCTTTTATCCACAGCGCTTTGGGCAACATCCATTCTGGCGATTCGATGTTGCCCACGTATTTGAGAATGGGGTCACCGCTGGCAGTCACCCGCTCGGCTTGGTCGTGAGCCCGCACATCCATCCAGAGGAGAGCCCGCCGCAGAGGGTTACCGTCTTTGTCCACTGGGAGCATGGTGCAGGAGGTATTGTCGAGGCTCAGCCCCACAATTTCCTCGGTGGGCACTCCGCTTTCGGCCAGACACTCCCGCACAGTGGCCACAGTTGCCTCCCACCAATCCCATGGCTCCTGCTCCGCCCAGCCAGGCTTGGGATGGTACACCGGATACTCACGGGTGGCGAAGACCAACGGCCTGCCCTCCAAATCAAAGAGCCCAGAACGCAGACTCTGAGTGCCAGAGTCAATCCCTAAAACGTACGGGGGCCTGTGAGCGACCATCCCCTCACCCTCCTTCGCTGACTGTGCAGAAGTCAACGTTTTTCTCTCCCATGCGCTCGTATCCGCGTTGGACCCGCAGGGCAGCGAGGTTCAGTCTCGACCAAAGACCTTGGCCTCTATCCCCAGCAGATCGCAGACCATTACCAATTCATCAACCCAGTCGCCGTAGATAGCGTGGATGTGGTTGGAGGCGTACGTAGATAAAAACTCCTCACCAGTGCATCGGAACTTGGCAAAAGCATGGGGCCATTCGTAAGTGGTCTGCTTCATTAGGGCTTGGTTCTTCTCTTCGTCGAAGCGGAGGAACTCCCCGCGAATAATGGCCATCCAATATCGCCCGTCCAAGCGTGTCAGACGGGCGAATGTGGCCTCACCTGGCGCTGTCAGATGGTGCACTGAGGCCCCACCAGCGGGAAAGTAGAGTTCGCTCTCCGGCATGAAGTGCACGTGGGGCATATTATCGGCGGGATCGAAACTCCGGCCAGCAAAATAGGTGGCGTGCTCACCAGAGTTCACCAGATCGAAGATGCCCAGATCTTCGTGGTAATGCCGTACGTCAGCGAAGAGGGCCGGGGTACCCGAGAGGTGTTTCATGATCTCCATGGTGAGCGCCGCATCGGTATCAGCCTCGGTGGCACAGACAATGATATCTTTGGGCCCATCCCAATCGTAGGGATCATTGAGAAAGGCCTCGGTGACATCCATCGTGCAAAAGTTGTTGGTCAATTCTGGCTGCGCTTTGATGCCACAGAAGTCGAGTCTCCACTCATCGATCAGGCGACGAACGGCATAATAACTGCGGACCTGGCGCCCCAGCGTCTCCCGAGTGAGTTGCTTGCCATCGTAATGGACATTGCCCCAACGCTCTAACCAGCGGATAGCCTTATCCACTTTGGACTGGGGTACCTCATCGGCCAAACGCACGATCTCCCACTGGTCGATATGTTCGATGTCGATCCCAAATTGCTTCATCCATTGGTCTGTATTGGACACGGCGGTGTACATTCCCATAGGACGGCCCCCGAAGAGGCCATAGGTTTCACCTTTGATCCTCTTCACTGCTGCCCCAGCCGCTACAAAGGTTTTCACCCGTTTGTACACTTCATCATCCTCGATTTCACCCCAGGTTCGATAGTACTTTACCCCAATTTGGTTAAGCGCACCGGCAGCAGCCAACATGCCCACCAAGCCGGGGTACTGGGGATTCACGTTGGAGAACAGAAGGATAGGTTGGGGCACGAAGCGGGAGGCAATGGCCGGCAGATGGGGGAAAGCCCATACCGCGAAGTTGAAGATGGTGACGTCGCAGCATTCCTGAGTCAATCTGGTTCCTTCCCGCTTGGCAACTTCGTTATTCCAGACGATCTCCTCACCAGCGACGACCTCGTATCCATCCGCCTCCAATCGCTTCCTGAGGCGCTCCTGAAACCCCATATTCATTTCGATCAGTTGGTTATGGACAAATTCCCGTCCATCCGAGAACGTGAGAACGCCTACTCTGGCTTTGCTACTCATGTCCACCTCCTGGAGATTATCTAGTGAGTTTAAGAATATTGGGTGTTGGGATAACGAAACCACCGGTTCTTACGCTGCTAGGTTTCTAAGTCGACCCTGAGAGTTGCGCTGGCTCTGAGAGTGAGGCCCTGGTGAAAGGCTAGATGTACTTCTCTGTTCTTTTCGTGCCACTTTGCTTCCAATGGAGCATTGTCCAAGGTTACCGCTACCGAACGGATGGGGGCGGTCAGGCAACGATAAAAAGTCAGGGTACCCAAGTCCAGTAGTCCATAGGCTAAATGCAGCACCTGGCATTGCCGGTCCCCCTCCAGTCGCTGTGCGAAGTAGCCCCAACCATTGGCCGTAACGAAGAAGGCTCGGTGATCTTCTGGACTCAGGCGAGGAGCAAATGCCAACGCCTTGGCCATGGCATCATAGTGATAGCCTGAGGCAGCCTCCAAGAGTGCCCAACTGCTCATGGGGCGCACATAGTGATCGCCACACTCTACTTCATTCCACGGACTGCGTCGTGTGCCGTCGTAACGGGCACGCACCCCCCGAATGATTGTCAGCGCTTCTTCGACCATACCTTCCCACAAGAGGAGGGCCGCTACTTCATACTCGATCCCAGTCCAGACCTCATCGCTATACAATATGGGCACCGCTGGCCTCCCTCCCCGTGGCCACGTGCAGTTCAGCAATCCCGCATCGCCCTCGTCAGCAAACATGCGAGGCTGTTGTCGAAATCCGATGAAGTTCCTCCGCCAGTTGTAGCGCATGATAGATTGCAAAGTGGCACGGATATGCTCTCGCGGCAGAAGATACCCTAGATCGAGAAGATGTGCCCACCATTGGCCGAACAACTGGTCAGAGTGGCAGCCTTGACCATACTGATACTTGGGGTGTTTCCGTAGATCTACATCCTGGATGTAGTATTCCCCGTTCCAAAGCAAGAGATCCAGCAGTTCCCGACCTCGCTCGAAGCGCTCGCGATAGTGGTCTGCCATCTCTTGCTCTCCCTGCACACGGGCCATCTCCTCAGCGCTTCGCAACGCAGCCAGATAGAGAGTGCCGATGAAACTGTTGGCTCCATGGAGAGAGATGTCGTAAGTGTTAGGTTGCTCGCCTTTGATTACGCCATCACCGTCAGTGTCGTGATCATCCATCAGATGAGTCATCAAGCGTTTCACAGCGGGCCATAAACGATCGAACCAAGCACGACTGGCTCCATGGCGCACTTCCCGATAGACCTTGAGCACTGTGCCCAGTTCGCCGTCTACGGCATGGTTGTCAGGCCCACCGATCTTTAACCCCCAAGGTCGTGGCAAATCAAGGGGCAGCGGTGTGCGATGAGGAATAACTCCCTCGGGGCTCATCTGTACCAGGAGATCCACTTCGCGCATGCCACGTTCCAGTACCGGGAATAGCCTCGCCAGAGAGTGGGCATAGTTCCAGACATGGGTGCAGTTCAGTGGACAACAGCCGCCGGTGTGCCCTTCTCGCGTGCTTGCGCCGCGGCATCCCTCAAATCCGTAAAAGTAACCATCCTCGGCCCAGAAGCAAGTTGGCGACCGCGGTACGGAGAGAGGCGCAGAGACAGCATCGAGCAAGACCGGGGGAAGAGTGCTTTCGAACAACATTTCTCGAAAGAGGCGTGTGATGTTGGTGAGACGTTCTACATGTCCATGCACATATTCGACCACAGCTAGCGCGTTGTCAAAGCGATGGCTGTAGTGATTGCCAATGCGGTAACGGTGCTCGTCAGTTGGCACCCCCAAAAAGGTCTGATCCCAATCCACATAGCGATTGGGGAAGTGCCAACACAAGAGGAACGTAACCGTAAGCCTCTCTGCAGGCGCTAATGTAAATGGCACGACCAGAGCAGCGTTCCAAGTACGTCCAACAGCGCTGGGGCCCGAGGTCTTCAGGTTGATCAATCGTCCGCATTGCCGGAATTCTTCCCAGAGGCGGTTGAGGTCGTCCCAACCAGCCACAGGGATCGCCTCTTCTCCCCAGGTTGCCAAAGCCATAGTACCCTGGTGAGGGTGATCCATAGGCAATCGACGATTCTCCATCAATATGGCTGTCCAGCCTCGTCGTTGCACTACTGTATTCTCGTTTCCCACATAGCCAGGGTTCTCTACGCCGTCAATAGCGGTCAGGCCATCCCAACCGACGGCATTCTGCAAGGTCGCCAGAAGCGAGACAGGGAGAAGTTCTTGGCCAGGGTTCTGTAGAGTAAAGTTGAAAAGCACAGCGGGTAACCCAGAATCCTCCACCTCTAGGGGAAGGAAAGGCGAGAAAGCCTCTAGAGAGATTTTCACAGGCAGAGCGCTGTCCTGATAAGTCAATTGAGTAATAGGATATTCACCGATGAATTCGACGGCCTGCACACCAGGCAGGGCAGCCAGAAGATGGCGAGAGGCTTCAGGCACTTGGTGATCAGAGACACTGGCGGAGGCAATAAACCCCCGTTCGTCATAAAGAGCATCGCTCATAAGCACCCGGGTCAACGGCTCCTTGCCTGGCGGCTGACACCAAAGGCCGAAGAAACTACAGGGGAGGTGGGCTTGGTGATTGATGTTGTTGAAAATCTGCCACTGCCGCAGCCCTCCGTCACCACAGAGGGCCACCGAGCCAGTGCCCAGGCCTCCCAAGGGCATGGCTGCAGCACGCAAAGCCGCACCCCGATAGAGAAACAGCCTCTCCATCTCACTGCCTTCGGCTCAAAACCGCGAGCAACAACAAACCCAACAAGGTCATTACGATCATCAAGGCGGATATGGCAGCAATGACAGGGCTCAATGTGTAACGCAATCCGGTATAGATCTGCACCGGGAGTGTCAGGTTGCGAGTACCGATGATGAAGTTAGTGACAATCAGTTCATTGAATGAGTCAAGGAAGGAGAAAATAGCGGCAATCATGATCCCGGTGCGAATCAGCGGAAGAGTAACTCGCCAAAAGGTAGCCAACCGGTTGGCACCCAGGTTCATCGCCGCCAACTCCAAATTGGTATCAAAACGATAAAGGACGGCAGTGATAACCAGGATTACCATGGGAGTCCCCAAGACGGTGTGGGCCATAACCACGCCCAAAGTGGTGCCTACTAACCGCAACTTGACATACACGGCATAGGCAGCCACAGCAATGACGATCGGAGGGATCATCATTGGGGAGAGCAAAATGAGGTTGACAATCCGCTTGCCTCGAAAGCGGCCTCGCACGAGGGCCAAGGAAGCCATCGTGCCCAAAACAATTTTGACCACCGTAGAGAGAAAGGCATATCGAAGACTTAATATCGCCGGTCGAAACCAATTCTTGTCCTCAAAAAATGTGCGGTAATGGCGCAGAGAAAGTCCCCGCGGCGGAAACCGGAGTATTTCGGTGTCGCTGAAAGACATGGCGATGACCAATAGTGCTGGTAATATCATGAGCAGAAAAACCAGGCTCGCAAAGAGAACCAACAAGACCTGCCCCCAGCGGGACCCATGATGATAACGTCTGAGCGCGGTTTCGGTCATTTCACACCACTTTCGCGTCCACCAGGTCCCAGCCGATGGTCACTGGGGTCCCACGGCCACGACCCTTCGGATCAAAGCGCCCTGCTTGTTTCACTATCAAGCACAACTCTTTGCTCAAACCAACTCGATATTTTGTTATCTCACCGATATAGATCACTTCTTCGATAACCCCAGTGTAGGTGTTAGCCAATGCCTCCCCCGGAGCGAGAAAGCGGATCATCGCCGGTCGGATGGCTAGAGTTACTCTTTGCCCGACAGCCAATCCTTCCCTCGCAGCCACCCGGACTATCACGCTATTCTCCACACGGACAGCACTATAGGCTGTCCCCAATTCTACCACCTCGCCCTGCAAAAGGTTCGTCTCGCCGATGAAATCGGCCACGAAGCGGCTCTGTGGACGCTCGTAGAGTTCCTGTGGCGTCCCCACCTGCTCGATCCGGCCCTGGTTTATCACCGCGATGCGGTCAGACATCACCAAAGCCTCCTCTTGGTCGTGGGTCACGTAAATCACCGTGATGTGCAGTCGCTCTTGGATGTGTTTGATCTCCAATTGCATGTGTTCACGCAACTTTCGGTCCAAGGAGCCAAGGGGCTCGTCCATCAACAGCACCCGGGGGTTAAAGACCAAAGCACGGGCCAAAGCGATGCGTTGTTGCTGACCGCCACTCAGTTGGCGGGGATAACGTCCTTCGAAGCCCGGCAACTGTACCAACTCCAATACCCTGGCCACTTCCTCGGCAATCTTGGTTTTGTCTACCCGCCGCATTTCCAATGGGAAAGCAATGTTCCCAAAGACGGTCATATGTGGGAAAAGAGCGTAGTTCTGGAAAACCATGCCAATATTGCGCCGATATGGAGGCACGGCCACAATGGAAGCCCCATCCATCAAAATGTCGCCCGCCGTGGGGAGTTCGAAACCAGCGATCAAACGCAGAGTGGTCGTCTTCCCCGACCCACTAGGCCCGAGCAAGGTCAGGAACTCGCCACCCTGAATATCTAAGGTGATCTGGTCAACGGCTACCGTATTTCCAAAACGCTTGGTTAAACTTTCGAGCCGGATCTCGGCGCCCCGACTCTCACCTGAAAGACTCATTACTTCGTCCCCCTTACGACTGGTTTCTATAGCACGATCAATTCTCCACTGGTCCTCTCCAGCAGAAATCGCTGTAATAGAGCAACTAAACCAATGGTAATTATCAGCAACACCACTGCTAGAGCAGAGGCGAAAGGCCAATTCAGGAGTTGCGTCACCTGCTGTTCAATGAGTTTACCCACCATCAGGACACGCGGTCCCCCTAACACAGCCGGTGTTATGTAGTAACCCAGCGAAAGGATCAGAAGAAATAGGACGCCAGTGTTGACTCCAGGGAGGCTCAAGGGAAAAACCACCCGCCAGAAGGCTTGCAATTCGGTGGCTCCTAGGCTCTTGGCTGCCAAGACAAGATTGGGGTCAATCCCCTGCAGCACGCTGTAAATAGGGAGGATCATCAGTGGTAACTGGATCACCACCATTGCCAGGATCGGTGCCGGCTCGTTCAACATCAGTTTTAGCGGCTGGGCGATCAACCCCAAGCCCAACAACAGTTCGTTGATGACACCGTGTGTTTGTAAGAGCACCAACCACGCATAGACCTGGACTAACCAGTTGGCCAGCATAGGAAAGAGTACAAAACCCAGTAGAAGATTAGACAGAGGCGGTTTGGTTTGAGACAGCAGGTAAGCGACTGGATAGCCGGTTAAGAACGTGAATAGTGTCACCAGCAGACTGATGCGGAATGTGCGCAGGAGCACCTCTCGGTAGAGGGGCGTTTCGACTAGATGGAGGTAATGTTTCAGCGTAAACGTTGGGTCCATGGTACTGAGCGGCAGAAGCCGCAGTACGGGGATTATCAGAAAAAGAACGAAAACAATCAGAATAGGCGAGAGGAGTACTAAGGACTGCCGCGGCGAGTATTCGGTTAGGGATCCCTCCCATCGGCGATCAGGAATGATCCGATGCACAAGTGTACGAAGAATATCCATTCTCAATATACTCCCATTGTAACGGGTTACACGTATATAGTACAAATTCACTGTGGCCCGCAGCATCATCCCGGGCGCCAGGAAGAGGCTGCGGGCCACGTGAAAACGATTACCTAGTCAGCCATGCGTTCCAGAGCTCGAGCAATGTAGGCTGGATCTCGGCGATGATGGCACAGTCCTCAGCCGTCAGCACGTGCAGTTTGGCCAGGTTGTCGGGGTAGGTGCTGGCACCGCGACGCAGTTCCTCCGGGAGATATTGGGCCGCTTTGGTGTTGGAAGTGCCATAAAAGATATGCTGGGTGTAGACGGCCTGTCGTTCCGGGTTCAGGATGTAGTTCAGGAATTTCATCGCCGCCTCTTTGTGTGGCGCGTTCTTGACCACTCCCCAATAAGCCGGATCAGCATAGCCGCCATCCCAGATAATCTTGACATTTCCTCCCAAGGAGTTGACCTTGTTCATGCGGCCATCCAGGACGATGCCCATGGTCACTTCTTTGTCCAGGAAGAGGCGCATCATCTGGTCACCGGACTCGTAAGTGCGCAAGACCGGCTTGATGGTGTCCAGTTTCTTCAGCGCTCTGGTTCTGCCCTCCTCCGTCTGCAGTGTAGTCCAGATTTCCTCTCGCGGTACACCGTCGGCCAGCAGGGCAAAGTAGAACGGGATCTCTGGACTCCCCCAGTTGTTGACACAGCGGTTGCCAGGGAACTTCTCCAGGTCAAAGAAGTCAGCAGCGGAGGTTGGTGGGTTATCCTTGAAGGCATCGACATCGTAAGCGATCACGTCGCCATAGATTTCCATCGCCACTCCGTATTCCTGCTTCCCCCCAGGGATCAGGTCGCCAGTGTTGGTAACGATGGAGTAATCTACGGGTTCGAGCAAGCCGTCTTTGCCCATCCTGATGATCTGCATCAGGCCGAAGCCAGTGATCACATCCCACTCCACCTTGCCACTTTCAACCATAGCCTTCAGTTTAGCCGAGACATCGGCACCGACCACCTGGATGACTTTGATGCCCGTTTCCTTCTCAAAGGGCTCGTAGAAAGCAGCGTTCTCTGCCTCTTGCACTGCCCCACCCCAGGTCTGTACTACTAGTTCTTTGACTTCTGGCACTGGGGTCGCTGTGGGTGGAACTGGTGTCGGTGGCGCCTTAGTAGGGGGGACTGGAGTCAGGGTGGCCGCGGGCCCACAGGCTGCCAATAACCCACCACCGATGAGTACCAGTCCCATCAGAATGGTAATCCAACGGTAGTACTTAGACATGGTATCCTCCTTCTAAAAGTTATACAGTCAATTTTCACATACCGACATGATCACTGCTCTACCCCTCTCACCTCCTCTCCAAGTGGACTGAAGAACACTGTCTCGGCAAGTAACATCCGCTGATTTCATTTACCTTCTAGAATCCGAGCGCAACCCAATCTTCATCAATCCCAGGGAGCAATCACAACCTTCAAGACTCCTTCCGTGCCCAACATCTGGAGTCCTCTCTCCGCTTCGCTGAGCGGAAGACGATGGGAGATAAGCGAAGTCAGCGGGGCCTGGGTTCGTTTCAGGAAAAGTAAGGCTTCCTTGAATTGGATCTGCGGGTATGCCCAGCAGCCGTGGACATCCAAGTCCTTGTTGCAGATCTGAAAGGGGTGAATGAGGACAGCGCCAGGATCAGTGTAATGTCCCACTTCCACCACTTTGCCGCCCCGCCGGACCAGGGCTAGGCTCTCCGCGAAGGCTTCGGGCACCCCTGCGCACTCCAACACTACGTCGGCGCCCACCCCCTCGGTGGCGGCCAGGACAGCCTCTTTACGCTCCTGCGGAGAAGTAGTGCGTGCATTTAGAGTCAAGTCCGCTCCCATTGTCCGAGCCATCTCCAGGCGGCTATCGGAGACGTCAGTGGCGATGATAGTTCCGGCTCCCGTCTCTCGCAGGGCTGCCACCGCCAGAAGGCCTATGGGCCCCACCCCAATGACAACCACCCGTTTACCGACACCATATCCTTCACCCAAATTTGGTAGGCCAGGCGGAAGGGCCTTTTCCACGGCACGCAATGCAGTGGATAAGGGGTCGGCGAAAACGGCTAGTTCGGATGGGAAATCCTCATCCAGTTTGTACACCCACGAATTTCCATCCACATAAAGGTATTCGGCATAGCCGCCAAAAAGATGAGGCGGTGTCTGGCAGTTCCGGAAGCCGTGCACTGTGCGATTGGGGCAAAGATTGGGGCGATGGGGCATCTGTAAACAGAAAAAACAGTGGCCGCAACTCTTGGAACTGGGCACCACCACTACTCGGTCACCTTCTTGCAGTGGCCCACCCACGACCCGCATGGTGTTATTGGCCTCTGGCCCTAATTCGGCGATCGTGCCAGTCAATTCGTGGCCGGGGATCACTGGAAACATCACGTGGGAATGCCCGCGGTACATATGCGAGTCACTACCGCAGATGCCTACCAAATCCACGCGTAACAGGAGGCTCTCAGGAGTTATCTGGGGGTAAGGGAAGTCCTGCAATTCTATCCTCCCCGCCTCGATCATCACAGCTGCTTTTACCATGTTCACCCCTTACGAGCAATGCGCTCGTCATGTCTATTTTTGAGGTCTGCTGCCACAAGACATTCGTATGATTAACGCCGTCTCCAATCTGATCTCGCGGATGGGGCGATCAGGATTCGCAATCCTCGCCAACAGCATTTCTGCTGCCACCCGGCCTAACTCGTAGGCTGGCTGGGCTACAGTGGTTAGTGGTGGGTTCAGGGACGGCGCCCAGGGCATATCGTCAAAACCGACCACGGCCACATCCTGAGGTATATTCAGACCTTTCTCGTGAATGGCGTTCAAGGCCCCCAAAGTCATCAGGTTATTGGCGGCGAAGATCGCCGTGGGAGGATCGCGCAATTCCAACAATTCACAAGCCTTCTGATGCCCGCTATCTTGCTTGAAATCCCCTACTCTAATCAGATCTTCGTCTATCGCCAGGCCATGATCGATCAGTGCTTTTTCGTAGCCTTGCTGGCGCTCCCGTCCTGTCGTGATCGTGGTAGGACCACCAATCAGCCCAATCCGACGATGCCC
Source organism: Chloroflexota bacterium (assembly GCA_014360825.1). Classification (NCBI taxonomy): domain Bacteria; kingdom Bacillati; phylum Chloroflexota; species Chloroflexota bacterium. The sequence continues at coordinate 70,705 of JACIWT010000011.1, forward strand.
CAACTGGATGAGATGGCTGACCGCCCTGTAAGCCCCGCTCACATTGTCCACAAGCACAGTATCCACCCGAAGAGAGCGTAGACGCCGGTCCATAGCCACCACAGGGATCCCACTTTCGATCAGGGCCGCACAAGCAATGCTATCTTCATCCGTAGGCGAGATGATGGCCCCAGCGACCTTCTCTGCTAACAACACCCGAAGATACAGCGCTTCTTTCGCACGGTCTTCGTCAGAATTGCAGAGGAGCAGGCTATACTTATTGGCGTAAGCGAGGTCCTCAATGCCACGCACCACGGTGGTAAAGAAGGGGTTCGCAATATCGGAAAGGATCAAACCAAAGATATTGGTGGCCTGCATCCGTAATCGGCGCGCAACCCGGCTCGGCTGATAGCCGAGTTGGTCCATCGCCTGCAAGACTTTGATGCGGGTTTCGTCGGTGATATAGGGGTGATCGTTCATGACGCGCGACACCGTGGCAGTGGAGACGCCCGCCGCTTTTGCTACATCTCGGATATTAACCACCAGAGACCTGCTTTCCGAGTTTGTGTAATCGATTACTGAAATCGATTATAACACATTTCGCTCCCCATGTCAAGGGGGAACCTTAAAATTTTAGGATTTCTTTCGTTGGGTTGACAGATTTCTCTCCCTCTGCTATACTTACAACCAGCAAATATCCTAAAGACGACGACGGAGGCAAGTAGCCTTGCTTTGGCCAGCAGAGAGTCGCCGGACGGTGCAAGGCGATGGCCAAAGGCGGCGAATTCCACCTCCCAGTCGCTGGCGAAAAGGTCATAAGGCCATTAAGCCATGCCGGCAGCCCCCGTTACCGGGCGTTCGAGGCCGCCAACCGGCGGCGAAGAAAGGTGGCACCACGGACAGCCGCTCTCCGTCCTTTCGGAGGAGCGGCTGTTCTTATGCCCAGGGGAGGGGTACGATGATAGATTTAAAATTCATTCGAGAACACCCAGATGAGGTCAAAAAGGCGCTTGTCCAACTGAATACCACAGCGCCCATTGACGAGATCCTATCCTTGGACGAACGGCGCCGCCAACTGCTCAAGGAGAGCGAGGCCCTCAAAGCACGCCGCAACGCCGTATCCAGAGAGATCAGCACACTGAAAGATGAGGGGCAACGTCAATCTCTCATCGCGGAGATGCGCGCCGTCGGAGATCAAATCAAAGCCCTCGATGGTCAGGTGCGCCAAGTGGATGAGCAACTGCAGGATCTCCTGCTCCAGGTGCCGAACATGCCACATCCCAGTGTCCCTATCGGTCGGGACGAGAGCGAGAACGTGGTAGTGCGCACGCCGATCCCACCTCGCGACCTGGGCTTCGAAGCACTGCCCCACTGGGAACTGGGTCCGACACTTGGACTCCTCGACTTCGAACGCGGGGTGAAGATCTCGGGCACGCGTTTCTATATCCTCAAAGGGTTGGGAGCCAAACTCCAACGGGCGCTGATCACCTGGATGCTGGACCTGCACGTCCAGAAACACGGCTACACCGAGGTCTACCCTCCCTTTGTGGTGCGCCGCGAATGCCTAGTGGGCACGGGGCAATTGCCCAAGTTCGGCGACAATCTCTACTACGACGCCGAGGATGACTTGTGGCTCATCCCCACCGCTGAGGTGCCTGTAACGAACCTGCACCGTGACGAGATCTTCGAGGCGGAGGACCTGCCAATATATTATGTCGCCTACACGGCTTGTTTCCGACGTGAGAAGATGTCGGCGGGCAAAGACACACGGGGCATCAAACGTGGCCATCAGTTCGACAAGGTGGAGATGGTGAAGTTCGTGCGGCCCGAAACCTCAATGGAAGAATTGGAGCGGCTGGTTGATAACGCGGAGGACGTGTGCCGGGAACTGGATATTCCCTACCGCGTGGTGCAAATGTGCACGGGCGATCTGAGTTTCACCGCAATGGCGAAGTACGACGTGGAGATGTGGGCCCCAGGGTGTGGGGAGTGGTTAGAGGTAAGTTCGTGTTCGAATTTCGGCGACTTCCAGGCCCGTCGCGCCAATATCCGCTATCGTCCCGCGCCGGGTGCCAAACCCGAGTATGTGCACACACTGAACGGTTCGGGGCTGGCTCTGCCACGAGTGATGATTGCCGTGATGGAGAACTACCAGCAACCCGACGGGAGCATTGTTGTGCCGGAGGTACTACGGCCTTACATGGGCGGAGTGGAGGTGATACGATGAGGATTCTCGCCTATTTCGTTTCGCACTGAGCATATCACGTTCACGTGTTATGCTCCGCCTGGCATCTAGATAGCCCTTTGGCTAAAAGTTTTTCGTCCGTTGCTCCTCATCGGCTGAGGTCCATACCCGCAATCTCGCGAGAAATCAAGCGAGCCGTCTCCTGCATTAAAGGAACAATAGTCTGAATGCGCTCTGCCACTAAACGGACTGCAGGGCCGGAAACGCTAACGGCGGCGACCACCTGTCCGTTACCCGCAAGCACTGGCACAGCCACGCAACACACACCAGGAATGTACTCCTCGTTATCAACGGCATATCCATGAGACCGAATCTGGGTGAGACATTCCTCAAGAGTATGTCGATCGACAATGGTATTAGGCGTGTATTTCGTAAGAAGGTACCCGTCGAGAAGTCTCTTCCGTTCTGATTGTGGAAGATATGCCAGAAGGACTTTACCAAGGGCCGTGCAGTGAAGAGGCACTAAAGCCCCCACATAGGTTACCGTGCGCAAGAATTCCTGACTCTCAACTTTGTCAATAAAAAGAGCCCAGCGCTCCCGCAAGACACCAAGGTTTATGGTTTCACCAGTTTGACTGGCCAATTTCTCCAAGTAAGGCCGAATTCTTTCCCCAAAACCAAGGCTGCGAATGGCACTAGCTCCCAGCTCAACGAGTCGCATCCCCAGCGTGTATTTGGACGTTTCCGGGTTTTGCTTCACCAAACCATGGTGTTCCAGCGTACTTAAATAACGATGGACAGCGCTGACGCCCCAGCCTAAGTTATCGCTTAGACGGGTGACACCAACAGGCGTGCCTTCTTCCGCTAAAGCCTCTAAAATCCGGATGGCCTTGGACAGAGAGCGAACTGGATATCTAGGGTTCTTCCTATTATTACCAACATTCATAATGGTGATTTTCGCCAAATAGCAAGCGGGTCATCCGCTCATCGAACAACATGCTGGCCCTCCTGGACCAGCTTTTCGAATTCTTCTCTTCTCATATGGAAACTATGCTCTTCACCAGGGAACTGCCCGCCTTTCACCTCACTTGCGTACTGTCTCAGGGTGTCACTTACTACCCGTTTTAAGTTGCAGTACTGCTTGACGTGCTTGGGAACAAATGCGGTGTAAAGCCCTAGAAGGTCATAGGTCACCAACACTTGACCATCACAATGCACCCCAGCACCAATGCCAATAACGGGCACTGATAACTCGTCGGTGATCAGCTTCGCCAGTTCCATAGGGATGCACTCTAACAGGAGGGAAAAAACTCCCCCCTGTTCCAGGAGCCGGGCTTGCTCCAAAATCTCTTGGGCCGTTTTGGCATCCTTGCCTTGCACTTTGTAGCCTTCGACTAACGATGCAGTCTGCGGTGTAAGCCCCAAATGACCCATGACCGGGATCCCTGCACCTACAATGGCTCCTATCCTTTGGCGGACCAGTTCATTGCCACCCTCAACCTTGACAGCCTGAGCACCTCCTTCCTTGATTAGGCGCCCAGCGTTGCTGATCGCTTGCTCATCGGAGACTTCGTAGGACATGAATGGCATATCCGCTACCACCATAGCTCTTTTTACCGCGGTTGCTACGGCTTGGCTATGGTGGATTATTTGTTCTACGGTCACAGGGAGTGTGCTCTGGTAGCCCATCACAACCATACCCAATGAATCTCCAACCAAGACCACGTCAATACCAGCTTCATCTATCAGAGTAGCGAAGAGATAGTCATAGGCAGTCAGCATCGTGATCTTCTCGCCTTGCTCTTTCATCCGCCGCAAGTCTGGTATGGTTACCCTGCTCATCACCATCAAATTATATGCCTCCACAGTGTGAATTTCAAATCGGTAGTACAATCTTATGGTACAGTCCTCGGGCCCAACGCTAGCGCAGTAGATTAGCCTAGTTTTCCCCAGGCATACTACCAAGATAGGCTGCCTGAACCCTCGGGTTGTGCATGAGTTCCTGGGACGACCCCGCCAATGAAACCCTACCCGTCTCTAGTACATACCCACGCTGAGCAATAGATAAGGCTATTCGGGCATTCTGCTCCACCAGCAAGATAGTGGTACCAGCAGCGTTAATACTCCTGATAATGTCGTAGATCCCCTCTACCAAGATAGGAGCCAGACCCATAGACGGCTCATCTAACAGCAACAAACGCGGTTGCGTCATCAGCCCACGACCGATAGCCAACATTTGCTGCTCCCCGCCAGAAAGGGTACCTGCCCTCTGCTTTAGCCGCTCTTTCAGACGAGGAAAGTAAGCAAAAACCCGTTCCATGCTTTCTTCTATCTCTCGCTTGTCAGAGCGGGTATAAGCACCTAAAATGAGATTTTCTCGGACCGTCAACTCGCTAAAGACACGCCTTCCCTCAAGCACATGAGATACTCCCAAGGATACGATGTGATGAGGCTCCTCCATGGTGATGTCGCGTCCATCAAAGAGAATATTGCCCGATCTGGGGCGCACCAGGCCTGAAATAGCCTTGAGCAGAGTGCTCTTACCGGCCCCGTTAGCCCCGATCAGAGTGACAATCTCGCCTTCATCCACGCACAGGGAGATCCCATGCAAAGCATGTATAGCACCATAGTATACCTGCAACTGGTCAACTTGCAACAACATCACATCTTTCCCGTCTTCCAAGATAGGCCTCGATGACTCTGGGGTCTCTTTGAACCTGGGCCGGGCTTCCCTCGGCAATGATTTCACCGTGGTCCATCACCACAATCCGCTGGCAGATCCCCATCACCACCTGCATCTGATGCTCAACGAGGAAAATCGTTAAGTAAAATCGTTCTTTGATGAATTCAATAAGTTTCATTAGCGTATTCGCTTCCTGAGGATTCATCCCGGCGGCAGGCTCATCCAAAAGCAGTAATTGTGGTTGTCTTGCTAACGCTCGCGCGATTTCCAGCTTACGTTGTTCACCATATGGTAAGTTTTTGGCCAGTTCATAGGCCCTCTCCTGCAGCCCAAAAATAGAGAGGAAATCAAGGGCTTTCTCAGTTACTCTCCGGTCGCCCAAATAGAAACGTTTGGTTCTGGCAATGGCATCCACCATGTTGTATTGAGCATAGGGATGATAGGCAATGCGGACATTCTCCAAGACTGTGAGTTCTTTGAATAGGCGAATGTTCTGAAAGGTCCTGGCCACACCGCGGGCGGCCACTTCGTGTGGTTTCAGGCCAACTAACTCTTCGCCCTTGAATTTGATAGAGCCCTTTGTGGGGGTATACAGACCGCTAATTAGATTGAAGACCGTAGTCTTTCCTGCTCCATTTGGACCAATAAGACCTATTATATCACCGTGATCCAAATCTACGCTGAAACTGCTTACGGCACATAACCCACCGAAATGCATTGTCAAATTATCAATCGCCAAAAATGCCATGGGCTGACCTCGCTTGCCGGGTAGAGGTCTTTATGGAGATCCCTTTCAGACTGATGAGATGATTGACCTCGCCCCGATCCTGAAAAAGTCTATTTGAGCATTCCGCTGAAAAACCTCTTTAGGATTGTGGCATGCCCAACTATCACTGGCTTGACTTTCACCTCCCAGACTTCTGCTACTTGCTGCCGTAGGTAAGGCAGCGGGTTCCTGACCGCGAAGAGGATTAGAAGAAGAGGATAGATAACGAGACGCAAATCTTGAGAAAAACGTAGTACTTCGGGCAACATCGTAAGTACCAAGGCAGCAAGAATGGAACCATGCACGCTACCCATTCCCCCAACGACTAACATCAGGAGGATTTCGATTGATTTCAAGAAAGTGAACTGGGTGGGATGAGCTAGTTGTAAAAGATGAGCGAGTAGGCCCCCAGCCGCACCGGCGAAGAAAGAAGCCAGTACGAAAGCGTTTATTTTGTATTTGGTGCTATCGATACCCAATGATTCAGCAGCGAGCTCATCCTCGCGCACAGCCATAGATTGGCTACCAAATATTGAATGAGCGTAGTTACTTATTACAGCGACGCTGACTACTGTAAACCCCATGATCCAAGCTAAATTGCTTAGTTTCGGGATGTCGATAAAACCCCGTGGTCCTCCGAGAACGTGCAAATTGTTGAGTAGCACTACGAGTATTTGATTAAAGCCTAATGTGGCTATACAAAGGTAGTCCCCTTTGAGACGCAGAGTTGGTATTCCGATGAGGTAAGCCACCACGGCCGAGGCCAAAGAACCTACCAAAAGACTAACCAGGAAGAAAACTTCGCGCAGAGGTGATGGAGTCGATAGCCCGATATGAAAGACCAACTTGGTCATCACGGCTGAGGTGTAAGCGCCAACAGCCATAAATGCTGCATGTCCGATGGAGAACTGACCGGTGAAACCAGTGACGAGATTCAGACTCACCGTCATAATAGCATTAATCAAGCCACACATGATGACGAATAAAATGTAGTCGGAAAGCAATCTGTGTACATTTAGACCCCACAGGACCACATAACAAAGAACAATGGCCACTATATTGAGAAGGTTTTTGTGCCTTAGTAGATGCATCTAGGCTCTCCCGACAAACGGCCTGCCCAATAGCCCCGTGGGACGGAGGAGCAATATCCCGATCAGGATGATGAAAAAGACCCCCTCAGCCAGTTGCGAATGGGCTACCGTGGCAAAAACTTCTACTAAACCCATAATAAGACCACCCACTACAGCCCCTGGGATGCTGCCAATCCCACCAAAGACAGCAGCCACAAAGGCTTTCAACCCTGGTATGAGCCCCATATAGGGGTTAAGGCGCGGGTAAACCACAGCCCACAATACGCCAGCAGCACCGGCTAAAGTACCACCAATAGCGAAAGTTATACTGATAACCAGATCAGTATCAATGCCCACTGACTTGGCCGCTTCCCTGTCCAAAGCGGTGGCTCGCATAGCCATACCAATTTTGGTGTTCGTGATGACGTAATGGAGTATGAGCATAAGCGACGCGGCCGCGGCAACATTGAGGATATGTATATTAGTGATGAAGACGGTAGAAGTAAGATAGTATTTTCGCGCAGCAATGGCCTCGGGGAAGCGGCGGTATGTAGGGCCTATGAAAGGCACGACCCTTCCCCCATTTTCCAAGAGGAGGGATACGCCCACAGCAGTAATCAAAGCCACAAGTCGTGGTCGATCGCGCAAGGGTTTGTAGGCAATGCGCTCTATGAGCACATTTGCAATGCCGCAAACTACCATGGCCAAAACAAAAGCAGCAGGAAACGGCAAGCCAAAAGAGGTAACACTAATAAAAGCCGTGTAGGCACCTAACATGATCAGATCACCATGGGCAAAGTTGATCAACTGGATAATGCCGTAGACCAGGGTGTAGCCTAGAGCGATGAGAGCATAAATTGTACCGATCTGAACCCCATTGACAAATTGGCTTAAAAACTGTTCCAAGAGCACTCCCTTTCATAGGGGGCAGGGCCTTAGCAGCCCTGCCCCATAATCTGTTTTTGTCCACAATTGGAGTGAACGATAGTTTCTCAGACTCTCGAGCCCTACGGTGCGTAGCTCTTGACGTAGACTACCCGCCCGCCTTCAATTCTTAGAATGGCGGCAGGCAAAGAAATAGGGTCTCCATTCTCATTGAAAGTAATATCCCCTTGAGCTCCTGGAAGCCCCTTTGTGGCCGCCATAGCCTTCTGGATGGACTCACCATCCAATTTTCCAGCCCTTTTGATGGCGTCAAAAACCACCTGGGCTGCGTCGTAAGCCATGATTGCTAGCAAGTCGGGGTCAGATCCGTACTTGTTTCGGAATGCTTCCACAAAGGCCCGTGTCTCCGGTCGGGGATCTTCCATTGAGAAGTGACTACAATAGTATGCACCGTCCGTGCTCACAAGGTCGAGCTCAGGCGAGTCCCAAGCGTCAGCGCCAATTTTCTGGGCCTCTAATCCTATCTCGTTTGCCTGCTTAGCAATAAGGTTGATGTCAACATAGTTGTCAGGACAGAAGAAGACATCCGGTGAAGTGGCTTTGATGCTTGTTAGTTGGGCCCGAAAGTCAGTGGCGCCACTGGGGTGAGTTTGGATGGTGGTAATTTTTCCACCCAATTCCTCAAAGGTCTTAGCGAAGAGCTGAGAGACTGTCGTAGCGTACTCGTTGCCTATATCATACAGGATGGCTGCTGTCTTTGCTCCCAGTTCCTCACGACAAAAACTGGCCAGAACTGGGCCCTGGAAGTCATCCGTCCAGCAACTGCGGAACACGTACGCTTTCCCCGGCGTAATCTGTGGGCTAGTGCCAGTGACCACCATCGGAACTTTTGACATCTCCGCAATGGGCGCTGCTGCCATGCCCATTGTGCTGGCAATAGGGCCTATGATGGCTACAACCTTGTCTTGCACAATCAGTTTGTGAGCAGCAGCAGCCGCCACCACAGGATCACTCTGATCATCTTCGTGGATGATCACCACCTTGCTGCCTAGCAGGCCCCCCTTTTCGTTAATCTGGGCAACTGCCAGATCAACCGCCTTCCTGTGAGACTCACCGAAGGTGGAAAGGGCACCAGTCAAGTGGGCTATGCTCCCGATCTTGATCTCCTTAGCTTCCCGAGGGGCACATCCAAACAATAGGACCGAGAGCAAAGACGCCAACGTCAAGGAAGTGATGACAATCTGAGGTAATCTGCGCATTTTGACCTCCTATGCTTCTGTTGTTGTTTATGCCGGACCCATAATCAGTGTACGATAGATATATGTTTTTGCGATATCACCCCCTTCAAGCATCAACCTTTTTAGTATACCGGTATTCCCTCTCTTTTCACGAGCTCCTTGAAGGCTTCGATTAACATGCTTGTGATAGGCCCAGGGACATCGTGTCCTATGAGCCGTCCATCAATCTCTCTCACAGGGACGATCTCTGCCCCAGTACCGCATACCAATGCTTCATCGGCTGTGTACACGTCGCCAAGGGTGAGATTGGTCTCTCGCGTCTCTAAACCAGCCTCGCGGGCAAGTGTTAAAACGGTTCTTCGCGTCACACCGTTGAGGATATTCACTGTGGTCGGCGAAATAACCACCTTGTCTTTAATGATCAGAAAATTCTCGCCTGGTCCCTCCGCTACAAAGCCATTGATGTCTAGCATGAGTGCTTCATCTGCACCAGCTGCCTTGGCCTCCAACTTCGCCAAGATGTTATTGAGGTAGCCTACATGCTTCACTCGCGAATCTACGCACTGTGAAGGTACGCGACGGACTGCTGTAGTCTTCATTGTGATTCCCTCAGTGCCTAGGAAGGGTTCCCACGGGTGGGCAAGGACGATAACTGTTGGCTCTAGCCCTTTTCCAGGATCGACACCCATCGTACCGGCCCCGCGTGTAATAATAGGACGGATGTGGGCATCCTGCAGTTTGTTTCGCCTTAAGGTCTCTAGAATCACTCCTTTCATCTCGGCTTTGCTAAGAGGAATCCTCAGGCCAATAATTTGAGCCGATTCGTAGAGGCGATCAATGTGTTCATCGAGCTTAAAAACCTTACCAGAATACTCCCGTATCCCCTCAAATATGGCATCTGCGTATAGGAGACCCCTGTCGAAGACCGAAATCTTAGCCTGCGGCCCAGGTACGAAATCTCCGTTGATATAAACTATCAGTTTGGCAATGTCCAGCACTGTGTTGCTCCTTGTAGCAATATGGCTTTTCTATTTTGTAGAAATATTTTCTAAAATATATTTTATTATAATTTCCAGAATTTGTCAAGGGTCGCTTTCGAGAATTTGGAAAAGTCTTGCCAGTTGTTTGCAAATATTACTACATGTTGTGCTCATAGAGAACTCTGTGTACCATATCTTGTGGCACTCCAGCTTGATGATGCCGACTTCATCAACACTATCGAGATTTGCCTTCTCCGCCACCTTGTGATAGAATTTCCAACTAGAGATACCCGTGTGCGGCCAGTTGTGCCGTTGTGAGAGCGGACTGCCGCGACGCTTAATTCAGCCCAGGCGTTTGGGGCAGCCGGAAAAGTCATGGAAAAGGAAGCATGGACACCGACGGTAGTTGTTCGGATCTAACTGCGGACAACCCGCCCAGTACGAAAAATACTGACATCTACCATATCTCTTCTCTCATTTGCGGAGCAGGTGAGCCGACCTTTACGTCTGCCTACTGGTAGCGATATTTCGCACGCGAAAGGCCGCAGCCTGGTCTGCGGCCTTTTGTATTTCCGGCGAGAAAAACGGACATCCTAATCTTGCAGGAGGTGTGAGATGGCTTTCCTGAGCGAACTTATCGGACAGACAGTGTGGGACGCTCGGGGTGAGCGCGTCGGACGCTGCGCCGACATCCTGATCGTTCACCCTGACCAACCTTTCCCCACCGTCAGAGCGCTGGCTCTGGAGGATGGCGAAGGCGCTGGCCAATTCATCCCCGCCGAACAGATCGGTTGGTTAGGTCCCAATATTCTACTGAAGGTAAGCCGGTCACACCTCAAACCATTTACCCCGCAGGGCAACGAACTCTGGCTGGTCCGCCAGATCCTTGATCGACAGATTGTAGACACCGAGGGCCGCCGAGTAGTGCGGGTAAACGATTTGCTACTGACCCGGACGAACGAGCACTTCTGCCTGGCCGGAGTGGATGTGGGTGGATTAGGGCTGTTGCGCCGCCTGGGCATCCAAAAGCCAGCGCTGACACTGTTTTCCATCCTGCGACAGAAGCCCCCAGAACTCATTATTCCCTGGGAGGACGTGGCGCCGCTGCAGGCCCAGGAGCCAATCCGCCTGCGCATCTCGCGAGACAAGATAGGCCGCATTCACCCCTCTGACATCGCCGATATCATCGCTGACCTCGACCGGCGCACAGGTCAGGCCCTGATCGAATCACTGGACGATGAAGTCGCAGCCGATACCATCGAGGAAATCCCACCGCAAATGCAGGTAGATGTCATATCACGCTTGGAGCCGGAGCGTGCGGCCGACATCTTGGAAGAGATGGGACCGGATGAAGCCGCTGACTTGCTGGGTGATTTACCTGCTCACGCCAGTCAAAAGTTACTCGAACTGATGGAAGATGAGGATGCCGAAGACGTCCGTCGTCTCTTGGCCTACCCGGAGGATTCTGCCGGTGGGATCATGACCACCGAGTTCACTACTCTGCCCGAGGGCCTCACCGTAGCCGAGGCCTTAGAGTACTTACGCCAATCCGAGGAAGCCCAGGAGGATGAAGCACTCCACTATATCTATGTGGTAGATGAGGGTGGACATTTGAAGGGCGTGATTAGCCTGCGCGATCTGGTACTATCACCCCCTGAGGCTACGTTGACGGAGCGGATGACGACCCGGCTGATCACTGTGGGTCCCTTGACCCCGCAGCAGGAGATCGCCAGACTGATCGCCAAATACAATTTGCTGGCAGTCCCTGTAGTGGACGAGGCCGGCGTATTGCAGGGCATCGTTACCGTAGATGATGCGATTGACGCCATCCTGCCCACAGCCTGGAAGAAACGCCTACCTCGCTTCTTCTATGTCTAACTTCTCTTCTCCCGGAGGCTATCATGACCCTCAAAGAACGCCTGCTTCACGTCGGTCGAAGGTTGTTCCTTTACCTTTCCATCCTGGGGCCGGGATTAATTACCGCCAGCGCCGATAACGACGCCCCGGGCATTGCCACCTACTCTATGGCGGGGTCTCATTACGGTTACGGTTTTCTGTGGGTGATACTCGCCGTGACATTCGGGGAAATGGTCGTCCAAGAGATGGCCGCACGAATGGGAGCAGTAACCGGGAAGGGGTTGGCCGACCTAATTCGCGAGCGGTTTGGGGTAAGGGTAGTTTTCTTTGCCATGGTTTGCTTGCTAATCGCTAATTTGGGCACAACAACAGCGGAGATTGCTGGCATCGCGGCCAGCGCGGAACTACTGGGCTTGAGCCGTTACATCGCGGTGCCCATTGCAGCGATTTTCATATTTGTGGTAGTGACCCGAGGAACATATCAGCGGGTGGAGAAGGTCTTGCTTGCCTTGTGCCTGTACTCGGTGGCATATATCGGCTCCGCTTTCTTAAGCCGCCCACCCTGGGGCGAAGTGCTCCGGCAGACCGTGGTGCCTAATTTTCACCTGGAAACCCATTATATCGTGGCCTTATTAGCGACAGTGGGGACAACGATTACACCATGGGGTTGCGTTTACCTGCAGGCTTCAGTGGCCGAGAAGGGAATAAATAGCAAGGATTACCACTACACCCGGCTGGACGTGATCAGCGGCGCGATCTTTGGCAACATTGTCTCCGCATTCATTATCATTTGCACCGCAGCGACGCTATTTATCCACGGTATCCAAGTGGAGACTGCGGAACAGGCGGCAGTGGCCCTGGCCCCACTGGCAGGCCAATGGGCGCAATTACTATTCAGCCTGGGGTTGTTGGGGGCGTCGCTTTTGGCTGCGTCGGTCCTGCCCCTTTCCACCGCCTATGCCATCTGTGAGGCTTTTGGCTGGGAACGAGGCATCAATACGGAATTCCGGGAGGCGCCACTTTTCTATTCACTTTACGCGGGGATGCTCATCTTGGGAGGCATAGTGGTACTGTTGCCAGGCATCCAATTGTTCCCCCTAATGTGGCTCTCGCAGACCCTCAATGCTATCTTGCTGCCCGTGATCCTTGTGCTGATGTTGCGCCTGGCGAATGATCGCGGACTGATGGGACGCTGGGTCAACTCACGGCCCACCAATGCCCTGGCTTGGGTAACAACCGTGCTGATCGCGTTGGTAACAGTGGTGTTATTTGTATTGCAGATGTAAAAGGCCCGGGTTCTCGTCCATGAAACGAAGAGGCCCACTCTCCGAGTGAGCCTCTTTTGGACAATTGTGCAATTTTGGATCGCGCTGCCACTGTCGGGAAAATATCCTGCCGTTCACATTGCCATGGGGGTAATCCGGTACAAAGACACGGTCACCTGCCTTTTCTATTCCCAACAACAGCCCCCAGCAGTGGAAAACGCTGCTATGACCGAGGTCTTAGTAATCCTCCTCTTCTTCCTCCTCAAGTTCTTCCTCGAAATCCTCTTCGAACTCATCGAAATCTTCGTCGTCGTACTCGTAGAACTCCCAGTCGTTTTCGCCGCATTCCGGGCACTTCTTGGGCGCTCTCTCGCCCTCGTGGATGTACCCGCAACTCAGGCATTCCCACTCCTTGACCATATCGAGACACACCTCCTCAAGTGAATGGCATACAGGAGCCAAAATCCTCTCATTTGCTCTATATCACGATTTTTGCGATTTGTCAACTTTCACGCGCGGGCTAATGGGGACCTCGGTGCGCGGATAAGCGTCACCAGATCAGAAAGCCTTAGTGCACGACTTGACAGCAATGCCAGCAGGCGCTATGTTTATTATAGGCTACAAAATCAGGAGGGGTTATGGAAGACAAGAGGATTTACACCATCGCGATTGTGTTCGGCGTGATCGCCATCGTCCTGAGTCTCTTGGCTGGGGCCTTGAGCGGTGCTGTGACGGGCTACCTGGTGGCTCGATGGCAGGGGCGGAATCTCGCCGAGCAATTGAGAGGCGAAGCAACCCCCCAGCAGCCCAGGATCATATTTCCACCGGAAGGCATTCTCCCGTTCCGCGATAACACGCCGCCTGCAGAGGAATTGGTGGCAGGTGCCCTCATCCGTGAGGTGGTGCCGGATGGGCCCGCTGACAAGGCAGGCTTGCGTGAAGGCGATATCATTGTGGCTGTAAATGACGAGCCTGTGGGTCCCAAAACGTCTCTGGCCGACCTCATCCTCAAGTTTAAGCCAGGCCAAACTGTAGAGATCACCTACCGGCGTAAAGGGGAGGAACGGACCATCGAAGTACGGCTCGGGGAAAACCCCAAGAAACCAGGCACTGCCTACTTGGGTGTAACTTATGCCAGCATAACACCTATTGAACTAAAGGGGCAAACGAATTGACGTGGCTATCGCTCACCCTTAGGTCTAATATTCCTTCGCCTGTTCCTCTCCCCTCAGTACACGCAGCACGCCCTGCGCCATAGCCAGCATTTCGTCTTCACCAGGGTAGAGGAGGAGCGGCGCAATCCACTCCACCCGCTCGCGTATCCAAGCAACTAGCATCTCGGAGTAAGCCAGGTTGCCAGTGAGCACGATGGCATCCACATCTCCCTTGAGGACGGTGGACATAAGGCCTATTTCCTTGGCGATCTGATAAGCCATGGCCTCATAGATCAAGCGGGCATGCTCATCGCCGGCGGCAATGCGCCGCTCCACCTCGCGGGCGTCATTTGTCCCTAAGTGAGCCACCAGACCGCCTTGCCCCGCGATTTTCCTGAACATTTGATCATAGGTGTACCGCCCCGAGTAGCACATCCGGATCACGTCGCCAACGGGCAGTCCACCTGCCCTCTCTGGAGCGAAGGGACCGGTGCCGTCGAGCGCCTGGTTGACATCCACCATACGCCCACGCCGGTGTGCACTGACGGAAATACCCCCGCCCAAATGCACCACCACGAGGTTAAGGTCCTCGTATGGCTCCCCCAAGTCCTTTGCCGCTCGGCGGGCGACAGCCTTGAGATTCAGGGCATGGGAGAGGCTTCGCCGCTCGATCTCGGGCAAACCGGAGATACGGGCGATGTCATCGAATTCATCCACACACACAGGGTCCACAACGAAAGCGGGGATGCTCGCAGCCGTTGCGATCTCATGAGCGATGATCGCCCCCAGATTCGAGACATGCTCGCGTTCTTTGGGGGCACGCAGTTCTGCCAGCATCTTCTCATTGACCCGGTAGGTGCCGCTGGAGATGGGACGCAGGATACCACCCCGTCCTACGACAGCGTGCAGAGATTGGAGAGATACCTCCTTCTCTTCAAGGAAACGCAAGACCGCATCGCGCCGTAAGGGATACTGATCGGGGATGCGAGGGTAGGCAGCCAATTCCGTGCTCGAATGCGAGATGTTCTGCGCGTGCAGCGGCACCTCATCCTCATAGACTGCCACTTTGGTAGATGTGGAACCGGGATTGATCACCAGGATGCGATAGTGAACGGGTTCAGATGTCGGTGATGGTCTGCTCATGGATAACACTCCTTCACTCTGGCTGGCACTGCGGGCAGATACGCGTCCCACGCCCCCCAACCATGAGTCGTTGGATATTCGCCCCACAACGAGGACAGGTTGCTTGCTCCCGCCCGAAGACCCGCAGTTCGCCTTGGTAATGTCCCTCCTGGCCGTGGGCATCGCGATAGGAGCCATCGAAAGTGGTGCCCCGGCCAGCGATGGCCGACCGCAACACCAGGTGAATGGCATCGTAGAGGCGGTGGACTTCGTCGGGCGATAGGGTATTGGCACGTCGTCGCGGATGAAGGCGGGCAACGAAAAGGGCTTCATCTGTATAAATATTGCCTAAGCCAGCCAAGAATCGCTGATTTAGCAACAGGGGCTTGAGTGCCCCGCGCCTTCGCGCCAGCATGGCAGCGAATTGCTCTGGGGTGAAGTCCTTGGCCAGTGGTTCGGGACCCAGTTCCCGTACTATCTCACTGGCATCGCAGACCAAGTAGACCCGCCCGAATTTGCGTTGGTCACAGTAGCGCAGCTCGCGCCCATCGGCCAAACGGAATATCACGTGATCGTGCGGGTCACGCGGGTTTTGGCCAGGTCGCAGGAGCAATTGGCCGGTCATCCGCAGGTGAAAGAGCAAAGCGCCGCCGCCCGAGAGGTGCAAGACCAGGAACTTCCCCCGTCGCCCCACATCGAGGACGCTTTGTCCACATAAGTTGCGCGAAAACTCATTGGCCGAGTGAGTGGCCACGATCGCCGGCCAGTGTATTTCCACCTCAGTGAAAGTCGCGCCCACTAACTCCCGGCGCAGATCCGTGGCGATCGTTTCGACCTCAGGAAGTTCGGGCATCGGAGCGCTTCCTGAACCACCAGGCCCCCACGAGTGATAACGGGATTGCCAGCGAGAAAGGACACACAGATGGACGTGGGGGCGGTGTCTCTGTGGGAGAGGCAGTAGATATAGGTTGGGGAGTCTGCGAGCGGGGCGACAGCCCCAATTCAGCACGCCAGCGGGCGTCGAGTTCGTTGTAGTCGAAGCCATACACCTGGACTAGTGCTTCCTCGGGCGTATATTTGCCGGTCTTGATCGTCTCGATCAACTGCGCCATCTTCTCCTTGCCATAGGTGCGCAGCATGAAATCCACCAGCATATACACCTCGCCATAGAAAAGGTCCACCTGCGAGGGATCACCGGAGTAGGCAGAGAGCGATCGCACTGAGATGAGCGTGTCATTGCGGATAGCCCTTTCGACGGCTGCGCGGCGGTCGGCGCTTAAAGGACCCTCGGCATACATCGCCAAACCCTCGTCGAGCCAGCGGGGTAGATCGGTGTACGGGTTCTGCACCGCCAGGCCGGCTACAATGTGGCTGAGTTCGTGGGCTATGGTCTCGTTGATCTCTTCGTGCGCGCCCAGGAGAAGCAGCGTATCCTTTTCGGCCGCGACACCCAGGGTCAGCACGGATTCGTCATAGACCTCGCCGCGAGAGGCAAGGGCTGCGCTCATATCTCGCTGGTTGGCGTAGACCCAGATCTTCACTGGCTGCTCCAATATCACACCCATGCTCTCCTGGATGCGATCCAGGGCCTCCCTGGCCACGTCGAGCAAATGGCGGGCTTCGGCTTCCCTGCCACTGTAGTAGTACAGCACCAGGTTGCCCTCGCTGATGGAGCGCCAGTCGAAACGTTCATCGCGGTAGAGATATTTCTGGCGTCTCGTCACCAGGGTGTTGCCAGCCGCGTCGGCTATGGCCCACCAATACTCCAATTCGGTGCCGGGCGAGAGTTGCCCACGCTTCAGCGACCAGGTGTGATCCAGCGAAATTCGTGTGGCCGGGGGAAAGTCAAGATCTACTCTGATGCGCAGGGGCTTCTCTATCTGGTAATACAATGTAACAGCAGTGATATCGGCAACGGAGCGGGCTTCCAGGTGAAAGACGACCTTCTCCGAGAAAGTCGAGGAGACGGACGATTCGATTACCTGGATTGGTCCTTCGGCAAGGGCATTGAGCGTTGAGACCAGGATGAGGCATCCGAGGACTACGAGCAGGATCGTCGCCTGCCAGCGACGTGAGACAAACGCAGGCATCAGTTTGGCTTCTCCAGTTTCTCCACAGGAATGTCTCGGTATTTGTCGCCGATCTCAATGAGCATGTGGGGGATGTCGTCGGCGTCAATGGGATACTTGCGCCCACAGTTTTCACAGACGAGCCACGATTCTTTCACCAGCGTGACCTTCGTCTTGCAGGCTGGGCAGGCCAGGATATCAAGCAACTCTTGATCGAGCATAGTTTTGTCCCCTCCTCAGTGGTGCGTTTGTCTAATCAATAATAAGTATAACATTAAACGTCTGTTCGCGCAAAGTTTTTTCGCGCCTTTCCCCGGGGTCAAGTCAGGTTTTTCCTGTAAAATAGGCGACGTAGGTACGCTATGATCAGTACAGCCCTCCTATGTGTTGTACAATGGCAATCCGAGTTCGCGGCGCAGGAGATGCAGTTGTTGCTGCTCCA
>JACIWT010000012.1 GCA_014360825.1 Chloroflexota bacterium
TCTCTTTTTTAGCCACAGAAAACCTTCTCTCGTTGATTGCGGCTTTGGCGGGAGTCATTCCGCTATGCGCTCACAAAAAAGGCAGGCGAGGCAGGAATCGAACCCGCAACCTACGGTTTTGGAGACCGTTGCTCTGCCAATTGAGCTACTCGCCTGCGCAGCCCCTTACCGCTGTTCGCGGTGTTCCGTGTGCTTACGGCAACGGGGGCAATACTTTTTCAACGTAAGGCGGCCCGAATCGTTCTTGCGGTTCTTTTCCGTCGTATAATTGCGCTCTTTGCACTCGGTGCAGGCGAGCGTAATCACGATGCGATTTTCTTTTTTCGCCATGGTATCAACACCCCAATTGGGCTATCGTAGTATTATTACTCGACGATTTGCGTGACGACGCCGGCACCCACCGTGCGCCCGCCTTCACGAATGGCAAACCGCGACCCAACCTCCAACGCCACCGGCACGATCAACTTTACCGTCAGGTTCGCCCGATCCCCAGGCATCACCATCTCCACCCCGGGGTCCAGGATCACCTCCCCCGTCACGTCCGTCGTCCGAATGTAGAACTGCGGACGATACCCCTGGAAGAACGGCGTGTGCCGACCACCCTCTTCCTTCTTTAAGACGTATACCTCGCTCCGAAACGTCGTGTGCGGCGTGATCGACTTCGGCTTGGCCAATACCTGCCCACGCTCTACCTCGTCCCGCTCAACCCCGCGCAGCAGGCACCCAATGTTATCCCCCGCAATCCCTTCGTCCAACGTCTTGCGGAACATCTCTACGCCCGTCACCACCGTCGTCCGTACGTCCGGCCGTAGACCCACGATCTCTACCGTGTCCCCTACCTTCACCCGACCACGCTCTACACGCCCCGTCACCACCGTCCCACGCCCTTTGATCCCAAAAACGTCCTCTATCGGCATCAGGAACGGCTGATCCACCGCTCGCTCCGGCGTCGGAATGTACTCGTCTACCACCCGCAAGAGTTCCCAGATGCAGGCATACTCCGGCGCGTTCGGATCCGTCGAGGGGCTTTCCAGCGCCTTCAACGCCGACCCCCGCACGATCGGTATGTCCTCCCCAGGAAAACCGTAGGTCGAGAGGAGTTCCCGCAACTCTAACTCCACTAACTCCAGCAACTCCTCGTCTTCCATCATGTCTACTTTGTTCAGGAACACCACCATCGCCGGCACCTCAACCTGCCGCGCCAATAGAATGTGCTCCCGCGTCTGCGGCATTGGCCCGTCCGGAGCACTCACCACCAAAATCGCCCCGTCCATCTGCGCCGCACCCGTGATCATGTTCTTGATATAGTCCGCATGCCCAGGGCAATCCACGTGCGCATAGTGCCGCTTCTCCGTCTCGTACTCTACGTGCGAGATCGAGATCGTCAGCCCACGCGCTTTCTCCTCCGGCGCATTGTCAATCTGATCGTAGGCTAAAAAGTTCGCCATCTTCTTCAGCGATAGCACCTTCGTGATCGCCGCCGTCAGCGTCGTCTTCCCATGATCTACGTGCCCAATCGTCCCTACGTTCACGTGCGGCTTCGTCCGCTCAAACCTCTGCTTCGCCATCCTTGTCTCCTCCTATTGAAACGGGCCTAACCTCTTGATGGAGCCCACGATGGGATTTGAACCCATGGCCACGTCCTTACCAAGAACGTGCTCTACCGGCTGAGCTACGTGGGCAATCACAAAAAAGGTGGGCAGGGAAGGATTCGAACCTCCGAAGGCTGAGCCAACTGATTTACAGTCAGTCCCCTTTGGCCACTTGGGTACCTGCCCTTACAAGCAACGCGGAGCCGACGGTGGGACTTGAACCCGCAACCCGCGGTTTACAAAACCGCTGCTCTGCCGCTTTGAGCTACGTCGGCTTGTTTTTATTATAACCACAATGGCAAAGCGGTCAAGTCGGCGGGATAGTATAATCTTTTCCCTCGAATTGTCAAATCATCAACGCTGGGAACTGCTAAAGGCTGATGCAATTTGTGGATTGGCAGCAAATTGACTATCATTGGGTGCGAATGATGGAAAATCGCGGCAAGCACAAATTAGTGGCATTCAAGCATGTGTAAAGAGAAGTCACATCTCTTGGACCATTGATGGCTAACATGTCCTACACACAACCAAGGAGGTAAAAGGGGGAATGAGCATCAAGAAAGTGGGAGTTGTGGGCTGCGGACTCATGGGCTCGGGTATCGCTGAAGTTTGTGCTAGGCAAGGCTATAGTGTTGTAGTCCGGGAGGTGAATGAGGAACTCCTGGATAAAGGTCTGAATAGCATTCGAAAATCGTTAAGTAAAGCAGTCGAGAGAGGCAAAGTATCTCAGGAAGACGCCAACGCTGCGCAGGCGCGGATCAAAGGGACCACCCATATGGAGGATTTGGCGGACAGGGATTTGATAATCGAGGCCATCGTCGAGAATATGAGCATGAAGAAAGAGGTTTTCGCCACCCTAGACAGGATTTGCCCGCCTCACACCATCTTGGCAAGTAACACCTCATCGCTTTGCATCACGGAGATGGCAGCAGTGACCAAGCGCGGAGATAAAGTCCTTGGCTTGCACTTCTTTAATCCAGTGCCAGTGATGCCCCTGTTGGAAATCGTACGCACTATTCTGACCAGCGACGAAACCCTGAGCGTTGCTCAGGAGTTTGGAAAATCGCTGGGCAAGACTACCATCATAGCCAAGGATACCCCGGGGTTCATCGTGAACCTGCTTCTGGTGCCCTATTTGCTGGATGCTATCCGCGCTTTGGAAAGCGGCATCGCCAGTCGCGAGGATATTGACAATGCCATGAAACTAGGCTGTGGCCATCCCATGGGCCCCCTAACACTCGCCGATTTCGTGGGTCTGGATACAACCTATTATATCGCCAACGTAATGTTCGAGGAGTTTAAAGAGCCTCGTTATGCTCCGCCTCCGCTGCTCAAACGTATGGTATTAGCCGGACACTTGGGACGTAAATCGGGCAAGGGATTCTACGATTACCCCTCATAGATTAAGGGAGAGTGGCCAGCAAGTGTCACATTCCGACCACTTATAAACGTTAAGGCCGGCGGGATGTGCTGTGCAGAGTAGGCTAAGGCTTGACCAAGATCAAACCAGCGGCAGGCCAGCACGTCCATTCGGGTTCTCATTAAGAGGGATATCTTACTCATGAAATGGCCATCAGCCATCGAGAAAATACGCCGCAACCATGCTCTGGAACATGCCACGATCCACATCTTGAGCCAGCGATGTCCACGTGCTCAACTCATTGGGCACAGTGACGCTGACGGATTTGTTATCTACGGTCACGTACCCACGGAGATCGTCGCTGCTACCGCATCCGAAGCGCTGGCACGTTTGCAAGCCGGTGAACGCGATTTAGCCGTGCACCCACGCTGTGGGACCAATTTGGCAATGGGTGCTCTTCTGACCGGGGCAACCTCATTCCTGGTGATGAAAAGCAGTGCCAAGCGGAAGATGAGTAACCTACCCGGTGTGCTGCTGGCAACGACGTTGGCGCTAATGGCGGCACAACCGCTGGGCTTGAAAGTGCAGGAGCTCATTACCACTTCCGCTAACTTGGATACGGCACTCATTGCGGACGTGAAGCGCTACATTCTCAGAGGTTTGACAGTTCACCGGGTCTTCGTGCACCACGAGTGAGAGCGATGTTTTATATATTGCACGGCGAGGATGAATTCAGCCTCCACGAAGCACTGACCACAATGCGCGCGAAGATGGGTGAGCGCACGCTCGCTGACCTCAACACAACCGTGCTGGATGGCCGCAAACTTACCTTGACTGAACTGATGAACGCCTGTAATGCCATTCCTTTCGTGGCCAAACGGCGGCTGGTCATTGTGGAGAATTTCGCCTCGCGCCTCGAAGGGCCTCCACGAGGGCAGGGCAAAGCCAGGGGCGTGAAAGCAAACGATGAACTGCTTCAAGCGCTGAGGGAATATCTCCCCAAAATGCCGGAAACCACGCGACTGGTCTTCGTAGAGAACCATACTCTAAGCCCCCAGAACCCACTGTTGGAACTGGCCCAGCAAGAAAAAGGCGGGTATGTCAAAACATTTGAGCCACCCAAGGGCGATGCGCTCACAAAGTGGATTGTGGAGCGAGTGAGAACAAAGGGCGGGGAGATCGAGGTTGTAGCAGCGACAGAACTAGCAAATTTCGTGGGTAATGACCTGAGGAAACTGGATCAAGAGTGTGAAAAACTCGTCCTTTATACCGCTGGAGAACGCACCATCACCACGGAAGATGTGTGCCAATTAGTGAGCCACGTGCAGGCCGCGAGTATCTTTACCCTGGTGGATGCCCTTGGGCATCGCGAGCGCGAACGTGCAATGCAGTTGTTACATGAGCAATTAGACCGGGATGCCACGCCCCTTTATCTGTTCTCTATGATCGTGCGCCAATTCCGCATCCTCTTACAGGTGAAAGAACTACTGGGTCATGGGCTGTCGCCAGCAGAGATTCGAGCGAAACTGGGTATTAGCAGCCAGTTTGTGGTAGACAAAGCGGTGGCGCAATCACGACAGTTTTCGATGGAGCGCTTGGAATGCATTTACCAACGCCTGGTGAACACCGACGCAGACATCAAGACGGGCTGTATGCCGGAGATACTGGCTTTGGATTTGCTTGTGGTAGACCTGTGCCGTTAGGGCAACAAATGGATCAGGCACCACCTCGAGCCTGATCCATTTGTGCGTAGTGAGCGACTTATCTTCTGCGTTGTACTCCGAGCCAGAAATGATGGGGTGGAATATGTGGAACAGCGAGCACCCTTACCCCATTTTGCTCCAGCGTGTTCCCATTAAGTGTCATCGGGTTCACATAGCAGATGTTCGGCCGTCGACCGAATTTCTGCTCATAGCGCTGCGCTGCCGCTGTGATCTTAGTCCCCAAGTCGCGGCGCGGATCGTCGTCGAACCAGAGCAACCCTGCCTCCATCGGTGGCGCTCGCTTGCCCAATTCCAAGGTACCGGATCGATCCGTCAAAGAGGTCAAAGTCAATCCTCCCCGATTACCCGGAAATCCCGTGGGGCGCCATGCTCGACCATTGGCGGTATATAGGACGACGGGAACATCTCACGCGGCGCCGGTGTTCCCCCTTGGATTACGATCACCGGCGGATATTCTCGCTGCCTGAGGTGGTCTTCCGCGCTCTCTTCCCGGGCTCGCATCCGGTGCGTCACAACCAGGACTAATACGCTCATCGGGATGGCGGCGATCACTCCACAGGCTACCCCTACTACCACCGCCATAGCCTCCGCGCTCATGCGATTCCCTACCACAATGGCCAACGCCACTGCAAATACGACGCCTATCACTGCCACTGTTGCTCTACCGCTCATGGTATCTGTTTCCTCCTGCTCTCACACCAAGGACGTGGATCTACACCTTGGCTATCCAGAAGTTTCCCATCTACTCCCAGGGCTACGGCCACGCTCCATAACGCGGCCGCGAAACCCTCCTGATAACCCTGTATGAACTCGTCCTCCCGCCTCATAGTCGAAACGCTCGTCCGGCATAACGCTGCCACCGAGCGAAGGATATTTGCGATATCGTCTCGGAACCAGATGTCTGTGCTCACGGTTTCACCTGCCTTCCGCCGGACGTCAGGCGGTCTCTCACTAATGTCTTCATGGGTAACCATGGCTTCACATCGCCAGCCACAGCCTTCCCCATGTTCAAATTGGTCAGTACTTGAGCGATCTCACCCTCCGAAATGAAAGCAGCCTGCAGCCTCGTTACCTGGCCCTTGGCTACTATCAGGAAATCGCCACGACCCAATAGCCGCTCCGCACCTGTTCCAGCCAGACCCGAGGCGACCTTTGCATCCTCGGGACTCGTGACGCTGCCTACAATACGCACAGGGAAATTCGATTTGACTAGGGATCCGATCACTGCCACGGTCGGCTTCTGGGTGCAGGCAACAAGATGCAAGCCCGCTTCCCGCCCCCGTTGGGTGAGCCGTGTGAGTGCTTCTTCCACTTCAGCCCCGCCCACTAAGATGAGGTCGGCGAGTTCATCGATGAAAATGACGACCCGAGGGGAATCAATTCCCATTCGATCGCGGCGTTCCATCTCGGCCACCAGGCCACGCAAGCGCTCCGGAGCAGCCCAAGGGTCGCGCACCACAGGGAATAACAGGTGGGGCAGATTATCCAAGGGTGCAAAGCCACGACCTTTGGGATCAAACAGGGCCAACTGCAGTTCTCGTTGGCGGCTGTGAAGGGCCAAGGAAATGATCATAGCCCGAGCGAGAGCGGTTTTGCCAGAGCCAGTGGTGCCGGCCAGAAGGACGTGTGCCACATCAGGGCTGGTCAGGTTGAGGAGAATGGGCACCCCAGTTTCGTCAAGCCCAAGCACTGGCGTGCAGGGTGGAACAAAGGCGAGTTGGTCGAGCAACGGAAGCAGGCGAACCGCAGCGGCTTCAACGCGGGGAATCTCCACGTTAAGGGTACCCCCATTGCGTATGATCCGGCAGGAAGGCACACCGAGGGAAAGAGCGATTTCCTCGGAGAGAGCCTGGATTCGTGCCAGACGAGTGCCTAAGGCAGGGGAAAGATGGTAGCGAACGAAGCGCGGTGTGACGACCCCTCCCCATACCTGGGTGGGGAGATGGTGGGAGGCCAGGACCATCTCAATCCGGTCGGCTTGGAATTCGAGATCTTGACGGCGCATAGTGCTCCTCCTAATTGCAAACGAATTGCGTGTCTCTGGTGGCTGGATAGAACAAATGTTCTATTACGGCCCCATTATAGCAGAACATTTGTTCTTTGTCAAGTGGAGCATGTTGAGTGCATTGAAGCGTTTGTAGACGTTGCATAGCTTGTGGTACAATGGCGGTAAGTGCTTGGGCAGTGCACGACCATATTTTAGGTTGTCGATTCTGGGTAGGCTGTTTTCAGGGGTCTGCATTGGAAATCTATTCTGTCAGTTACATTACGCGTTACATCCGCGAACTCTTTGAGGTGGATTTCACTCTCCAGGATATCTGGATAAGAGGTGAGGTTTCCAACCTGACACAGGCGCCCTCTGGACACGTCTATTTCACTCTGAAAGATGAGGCCGCGCAAATTCGCTGCGTTCTCTGGCGATCACAAGCGGCGCGCCTCACCCAGTTGCCTCGCGATGGCGATGGTGTTGTGGCCCACGGGCGCGTCAGCGTTTACGAAGCCCAGGGAGTTTACCAATTCTACGTAGATATGGTGCAACCAGTCGGAGTGGGGTTGCTGTATCTCCAATTCGAGGCTCTTCGAAAAAAGTTAGAATCCGAAGGACTGTTTGCACCGGAGCGAAAGCGCCCGCTACCACCCTATCCACAGCGCATTGGTGTGATAACATCACCCATCGGTGCGGCCATCCGTGATATCCTGCATGTGCTGAGACGGCGCTACCCCATTGCTGAAGTCATCTTGGCCCCAACTTTAGTGCAAGGTGACGAAGCCCCACCACAGATTGTGGCAGCGCTCCGCGCTTTGAACGACTACCCCGACATAGAAGTGATCATTTTGGCCCGGGGAGGCGGATCCATAGAGGAATTGTGGGCATTTAATGATGAACGGGTGGCGCGAGCCATCGCCGCGTCACAGATCCCGGTGGTCACAGGAATCGGACACGAGACGGATTTCACCATCGCCGACTTCGTGGCAGACTTGCGTGCGCCAACTCCCACCGCCGCAGCAGAGATGGTTGCGCCCGAGCGCACATTAATGCTAGAGACCATCACGCGGTATGGTCAGCGCTTGGAACATCTGATGGAACAGCGAGTGCGAGAAGGCGAATTGCGCTTGGGCACACTGCGAGCGAGACTAGGGCGTGCCTCGCCCCAGGCGATACTGGAGGGATATGCGCAGCGCCTGGACGACATAACACGGACGATGATGTCCATGATGGAACACGGCCTGAGCCTGCGCCAAGAGCGGTTGGCTGGCCGAGCGGCGCAACTCCAGAGCTTGGACCCGCAACATATCTTGGAGCGCGGCTATGCAGTTGTATCGCGGACCGACTCGGGAGAGGTTGTACGCCGACGCGGTCAGGTTGCATCTGGGGATGGTATCCAGGTGCGAGTAAGCGATGGACACTTCAGAGCCACCGTGGACAGCAAAGAGAGTGAGCGAGGTCAAAAACAAGATGGGGAACTATAATTTTGAAGAAGCGATGAGACGGTTAGAGGAAATCGTAGACAGGCTCGAGAGCGGTGAATTGTCGTTGGAGGAATCTCTGGCGCTCTTCGAAGAGGGCATGAAACTGACTCAACACTGCTCCAGCCAGCTGGAGCAAGCCCGGCTCCAGGTGCGCCAATTGGTGATTGGATCTGGCGGCATCATGGGTGAGGAACCATTTGAGGCAGGAGACTCAGGGGAGGAGAACAACGTCACCCTCTGAAAGGCCACTCAGGATTTCCACGCTCACCTGGTTCGACAGCCCGGTTATTACCTCAACCTCCTCACGCCGATCGCCGCGCAACACCGTCACAACTTTGCGTCGTCCTACACTCTGAATAGCGCGGCTCGGGAGAAGCAAGACGTTCTCTTTTGCTAATGTGGTGATAATCAAATCAGCATTCATGCCCACCCGCAATGGGAGCGATGCCTCTTCGAGACGCACGAGGGCCTCATAGACCGTGCTCCCGCGCTGGGTCGTGGCAGCAGGAGCGAGGCTAACCACCTCGCCAGACAGTTCCTCTTCCGGGAACGCATCGAAGCGAACGCTCACCTTCTGCCCGGGGGCGACCAATGCCACGTCGAGTTCATCCACATAGGCAACAATCTGCAATTCTGATAGATCGGCCAAACGGATCACAGGGTTGAAACCGTACACCATCTCATCAGGCCGGATGCCAATGCTAAGGACGGTGCCTGCAAACGGTGCGCGAAGTTCAGCCTCCGCCAGCGCAGAACGAGCCCGTTCTAAGGCCAACTGTGCCAATTCCACCTCCTTGTTCAGAGCATCACGCTGCGCGGCACTGGGCCCTTGGACTACCTTCTCAAAGTTCGCTTTCGCAATTTGGTAATCCTGCTTGGCTACTTCCAGCTGGATAGCCTCGGCACTCGTCGCTGCGTCTGGCTGATCCGCTATCTCATCGTAGGCTGCTTGAGCTGCGTTCAGCGAGATAATCGCTTTGCGCAAAGCCGCCCGGGCAGCCTCGATTTCAGCAGCAGTTGGCCCTAAGAGAAGAGCATCACGCTGGCTCTTGCGGATAGTGAGGTTCAACTCGGCCTCTTGCACCTGGCGCGCGAGGTCATCGGCTACCAGCGAGGCCAGCAACTGCCCATTCTCCACCGCCTCGCCAGCCCGTACTTTGACCTCTTTGACCTGGCCCCCTACTTTGAATGCCAAGTTAGCCTCACGGATTGGCTGCACCTGTCCTACCACTTGCACGGTGGCAGTGATAGGGCCACGATGCACTGTCACTGTTTCTAATCTTGGCCGGGTGCAAGTCCGTATCGCAACTAGCACGGCAATTAGAATTGTGACGATCACCAAAGCGAGGAGGAGAAAACCCCGCGGTATGGAGACCTTGTCGCTCATATGCGTTTCTCTCGGTCTGTTATTCAAAGGCTATACACGAATATGGCCCAATGTTGACAATACCATAAGCGCTGTCCAACGCTACAGCAGCACTAGATGCGTCTAACAATATGACCTCCGCCAAATGATATGGGCCATCGCGCCCACTGGCGCGGATGAGACTTCCTGGAAAGGGCAAGGAAACAGACTGTTTTCCTGCGTTGAGGTCGACGATTTGATTTACTCCGCAGACCTCATTTCCCTCCGGATCAGTTAGAAGCCCCCATAGCAGGAATTTCCCCGCCTTTGTTACGTCCAGGCCTACGTTTACGATCAATGCGTTCCAGAGCCCATCGCCATCTTCGTCTTCCACACGAACCTCAAATACTCCGGTCATTGTTGCTGTTTCAGGGGAGACGGTGAAAGTGATTTCCTGCCCGCGTGCATAGCCAAGCCCTGAACGCGTGCCTTCGGCCGTGACAAAGACGAGGTAATAACCACCTAAGGTCGTCTCATCGAACGTGTTTGCGTACAAACCGTCGTTCGCCTCACCATCCCCGTGTGCCCCATCATCGAAAAGTTGCAGGCGGATGCGCTCTCGATTCGGTCTGCCAATTTCCGCCCACACCTGCGCGCCGGATACACTAACGCCTCGGTCGCACAAGGTTGCAGAAATAAGCACTGGTGTGCTTTTCCGACACCACTGCGGCGCGATTGCCACATCCAAAGTGAGGGGTGAGTCGAGCGCGACATAGAAGGCAAAGCCCACCGGTGTGGACCCCGTATCCTTGCGGGATATGTTCACGGTCCATTTGCCAGGCTCTGGCTGTTTTATTAAGCAGGCGACAAAACTCGCTGGGCTGTAGCTAAGGAACTGCACGGCATCCGTTTCCTGTGCCCACTGCGCATCTATTGCACGTCCATTGGGATCAATTAGAGAGAGGGACCACTCGCCTGAATAGCCGCGCAAGTAGAACTGAGCCGCGCTCGCCGCGTCTATGGGGACGGTACAACTGACACTTTGGCCACCACGCACCTCTCCAGAGATAAACGGCGTGTGCACTGCTTTGGGCGGCTCAGCGCGCATAGGTGCAGGAGAAGGCGAGGGCGGGCCATAGCGCAGCGCTTCACGCAGATAGTGGTCGTAGGTGTCAGACGGCTCTAAGTAACTCCGCACACCAGTCAAGATAGTTTCTGCCGACCAGGCGTGAACATCCGGTGTGGTGATATGTGTGGTACTGGGGCCATCTAAGGCATGGGCGCTCCAAGCCGAAACCAATCCGTCGCCGGGCGTGATGTATTCGAAAATGGATGGCAGGGGATCACCACGTGCTTCACCGGCGACGAGAATATACGGAACCTTATAGGTATTGCAGTGTGTAGCATTCCAGAGCAACACGTGTTCCGGCAAAAGTTCATAGATAGAGGGCTCATCCGTCCACTCCAAGGCCTGACGCAGCACGAATGGGTACCACTGGCGCACACCAGCGTGCGGAGTGCCCATAGTGTAGACTGCCGCTACATCATTTCGGTAAAGAGAGGATTCGATATAGGCCCGCGCGTTTAAGCCCCCCATGCTAAAACCAATGATATTCACTTGATCAGAGCCAGTCTCTTTCTTGGCTTGTTGGATAGTCTGCGCCAGACTCGCAGCGTTTTCCAGCATCGTGTTCAGCGGGCTGATCCCCCGTGCATAATAGACCGGGAAACCATCGCGCTCCAACCAGGAGGCTAAGAAACGAAATTCGCTGTCTTCCAGGCGGTCACTCTCCGGTCCATGCCAACCATGGACGAGGATGACGGGTAGTAATTCCTGTGCGGGCAACGGATGACCTGTATAAACGCGTAGTCCGTCAGACAACGTGCCTACCCAGATCTCACCGTTCATGGCGATAGCCACCGCACTGCAATAGCCCGTTGGCAGACCCTCTGTAACCCATCCCGCCCCCTCTAAATACGCCATACCCCCTGCTGTCGCAGCCCAGATTATACCCTCGGGCCCTAACGCTAAGGTGTTCACCTGAGGGTGAGGCAGGCCATCGCTGACACCATAGTGATGCTCTCGGTGCAGGTCATTAGCCTGCAGGCAACTCACTCCTTCCTCTGTAGCCAACCAGACATCGCCATTTGCCGTAACCAATATGTTGTTAACCCGATTATGCTCCAATCCCTCGGCCGTATAGATAGGCGTCCAGCGCTGGCCATCGAATCGGCGGATGCCCTCGCCCTGGATGGCTATCCAGACGGTACTATCTGATCCAGCAACCAATGCATCCACATAATTGCCGCCCAGTGCTCCGGCGTTGTAGCGTGTCCACCGGCCGTTGGAGGAGCGACGAGAAACGCCACCACCATGTGTAGCCACCCATAGCGTACCGTCAGGTGTCAAGTCGAGGTCAGTGACGAAATCATTGCTTAGGCCGGAGTTGCTTTGATTGTACGTCGTCCACTCCTGCCCGTCGAAATGGCTGACGCCCCCGCCATAGGTTCCGACCCATATCCCCCCCTTACCATCTGGGACAATGTCCACGACCCAGTCGTCGCCCAGGCCATGCACGTGGGAATATGTGGTCATACGGCTGCCAGCAAAACGAGTGATCCCCTGTGTTGTCCCTATCCAAATGGTCTCGCCATCCAGTGAGATACAAAAAATGGTGTTGGCGGCTAGCCCATGACGAGTGGTATAAGTAGTCCAGGCTCGCTGAGGGGCGTTCGCAAGGGCAAGGGGGCAATAACATAGCAAGAAAATGGAACCCAATAGCACGCATAGGCCGTGATGGATTGGCAGCAAGGACGTGCTACCTCGTCTTCTTGCCAAGACGAACCGCTTATTCACTGATGGTGACTCTTACCTCACAAGGTGGGCCGAAATTGCCAGTAATATCCACTACCGTGAGGCGTAATTTGTACACGCCCCGGGGGAAACCACTCACGTCCCATGTCCCTAGCAAGCCATTTGAGACGGGTTCACGGTGTACTTCGCCAACGCTATTCCAAGCCTCTGGATTATCGCCCAATCCGTATTCGATCTTGTAGAACTGAAACCGTTCAATGGAAGCGGTCCCAACGATTTGGACGACCCCTGAAAGTTGTGCATCCCACGCTGGGGAGGTGATGCAAACGCCAGGATTAGGACATGGCGCAAGCCGTAACGGCGTAGGCGTGTACGTTGGCATAGGTGATGGCAACCCTGGTGTGGGCCGGACCCGTGTGGGTGTTGGCGGGCCTGCTGTCGCGCTCGGTAATGGGGTGCGTGTAGGCGGTACGATAAGGAAAGGGCTAGTGGGCGTGGCCTGCGCAATGGTCGGCAACTGTACGCCGGGTAAAACGCGAAATTCGAGAATTGTAACTGCCGCTATCAGTATTAGGATGGCCACCAATGAGGTAACGGATCGCATCTCCCGGGCCGTGGCCATCTCTTTCTCCAGGCTGAAGATGGTTGCCGCTCTCTGTCGCCGTGCAGCAAGTAATTCATAGATAGCCCAGAGAAGGGCTACCAGACAGATCAAATAGACCCAAACGACGTATTTCTGAAAAATAGCAAGAACCTGGCCCACAGCATGCCCCCGACCAGCACCAGACAATCTCAAGGCAATGGTATTCTAATTCAGAACGCTGTGGAACGCAAGCCAGTTCCTCTGCAAAGCACGTTTACAAAGAAACCACCCGTGGTAATTCAGGGTGGTATCCTCGCAATACTTTCAAAATACGGCTTTGCGAATTGGCTTTAATCCAACCTCTGGAGTACACCCCGGATGAGCGCAGACAATCGGATAGCGAGTTGCTTCCCTGCCTCTAGAACTTCTTCGTGGGTCAGTTTGCCGCCGCCATTGATGACGTTGCTGATACCCGAGATGCCTAACACGCACATCCCCATATGGCGAGCCACAGTGACCTCGTTAACTGTGGACATACCCACTGCATCTGCTCCAATCAAGCGCAAGAAACGAATGTCAGCAGGGGTTTCGAAACTGGGTCCCCCTAACATGATGTATATTCCTTGATGGAGAACGATGCCTTTGCTTTTGGCAACCTCGACGGCAAGACGCTGGAGTTCGGGGTCATAGGCTTGCGACATATCGGGGAAGCGGGGACCTAGTTGGGGGTCATTGGGACCGCGAAGGGGATTCAACCCCGCCATGCCAATTAAATTGATGTGGTCAGTAATAAGCATCAAATCGCCAGCATTGAACCGGTAGTTCAATCCCCCAGCAGCATTGGTAACAATCAGGGTTTTCACGCCCAGGAAGTGCATTACTCGAATGGGGAACGTAGTCTGTTGCATCGAATAGCCCTCATAAAAGTGGGCTCGACCGCGCATAACAAGCACTTCCTTTTCTTCCAGTTTGCCAATCACTAGGTCGCCAGGGTGTCCCTCCACAGTCGCAACTGGAAAATGCGGGATCTGATGGTAGGGGATGATATCTGGGTCCTGTACTTCCTCTGCCAGTCCTGCCAAGCCAGAGCCAAGGATGATGCCCACAGTAGGGTGATATGTAATCCGCGCGCGTAGGAAGTCCGTCGCTTCTTGGTACTCTGCCCGGGAGGGCGATTGAAGTATCACGTCCGCATTCATCCCTTGGCCCGGGGGTGCGCCTCATTGTAAACTTCTCGCAAGCGCTCGCTGCTCACTTGGGTGTAGACCTGGGTTGTGGCAATGTTTGCGTGGCCGAGGAGTTCTTGAACGTTTCGCAGATCCGCGCCCCCGCTGAGCATATGTGTGGCAAACGAATGGCGCAGGGTATGAGGAGTTACCGGCGCGGTGATGCCAGCCTCTTGAACGTAGTTCTTAACAATGAGCCATAGTCCCTGGCGGGTCAGGCGTTGACCTCGCTGGTTAAGAAAGATAGCCCTTTCATCGGGGTCCCTGAGCAAACGGATGCGTCCACGTTCCATGTATTCTTCTAAGGCTCTTGCCGCTCGGTCGTGGATTGGAATAACGCGTTCCTTGTTTCCCTTGCCGAAGCAGCGCACGCTGGCGGAAGCCAAATCCACATCTCCTACATTGAGGGCCACCAATTCGCTCACGCGCATCCCCGTGGCATAGAGCAGTTCCAAAATGGCTTTGTCGCGCAGGCCAGCGGCGGTTTTATCTTGGTTGGGAGCATCGAGTAGTCTCTCGATATCCTGAATAGAGATCGCCTTGGGAAGATACTTTTTCACCCGCGGGGAATCCAAGGTTGCCGTTGGGTCCTCTTGGATTTGCCCCTCCGTGTTCAGGAAATGGAAGAAAGACTTGATGGCCGCCACCTTGCGGGCTACAGTGGACGAAGCGTACTCGCGTTCGCTCTTGAGATACAAAATGTATTCCATCAAATGGTCTTTGCTTATCTGCGCCCAAGCATTGACACCGGGTTCGCCCCTGCGCTGGATCCAGCGCAAGAACTGGCTGAGGTCATTTTTATAGGCCACACGGGTATTCTCTGAATACCCCTTTTCTACCTTCAGAGAGGCGAGGAAACTATCCACTTGCTCCTGCATGATACGCACGCTCCTTCTCTATGATCAGTTTGCAACCTCGTGTACCTGGAGAGCGAAACCTTCCGGGCATTGGATGCGAATCTATTTTAACCATGACTTTGCATAAAGTCAAGTTGTCCAAGGGATGGAATGGAGCGCAGAACGCTTGCCCTTTACGCAGTGAATGTGGCCCTTTACGGGGACGTGTGAGAGCAGCCTTTGTTGGGTACTTTCAACGTCGGCTCATCTAATTTGCTAAACTGGCATTCTTCGTGTATAATTAGAACAAAATTTCTAATGATGAAATTTGCAAGTTGGTGCTGACGTATTTTCCAATCCTGAGGGCTTGCTTTTTCGCTGTTATTGTAGTAAACTATTAGTAGGATCGCCTCGCTAAGTGAGGGGTGGAAGGAGATGAGCCATGGGCGCCACAGAAGGTAAGGATAAGGCACTGGAGACGACATTGGCCCACTTACGAAAACGCTATGGTGACGGTGTAATTATGAAACTGGGCGAGTCTACCAGCCTGGACGCAGAGGCGATACCAACCGGTTCGATCTCATTAGACATTGCCCTGGGTATCGGAGGCGTCCCCAGAGGTCGGGTTACCGAAATCTACGGCCCCGAATCCTCGGGCAAGACGACGTTGGCCCAGCATATCATCGCCGAGGCACAGAAGGCGGGAGGGGTCGCAGCGTTTATCGATGTTGAACACGCCCTGGATCCTGGATATGCCGCTAAATGCGGTGTGGACGTAGATAATTTGTACATCTCCCAGCCAGACACAGGGGAACAGGCCCTAGAAATTGCCGAAGCCTTAGTGCGTAGCGGTGCAGTGGATGTAATCGTCATTGATTCTGTAGCTGCTCTCGTTCCGCGAGCGGAGATCGAGGGCGAAATGGGCGATTCACACATGGGTCTGCAGGCCCGCCTGATGTCCCAAGCGCTGCGCAAACTGGTCGGAGCGATCAAGCGTTCTAACACCGCGGTGATTTTCACCAATCAACTTCGCCAGAAAATCGGCGTTGTGTTCGGCAA
Source organism: Chloroflexota bacterium (assembly GCA_014360825.1). NCBI lineage: Bacteria > Bacillati > Chloroflexota > Chloroflexota bacterium. Next base: position 16,012 of record JACIWT010000012.1, read on the forward strand.
CCCCGAGACTACCACTGGGGGCAACGCGCTGAAGTTCTACGCTGCAGTCCGCTTAGATATGCGCCGCATGGAGGGCATCAAGCAAGGTGGTGATGTAATAGGTAATCGCACGAAAGTGCGAGTAAAAAAGAACAAACTGGCCCCGCCCTTTAAATCTGCCGAGTTCGATATCATGTATGATGAGGGCATTTCCCGCGAGGGTGATGTGCTGGATGTGGCCACGGAATTGGGCATCGTCGAAAAGCGGGGCGCTCATTATGCCTTCGGCGAGGTCCGTTTAGGTCAAGGGCGGGAAAACGTGAGGCTCTTCCTCAAAGAGAATCCCGACATCACCGATGAAATTGAGGCGAAGATACGCGCAACCGTGGGGCTTCCGCCCAAAGGCGAAAGCGGCCCTGCGCGAGTCTCCGCAGCGCTTGGCAAATTGCCGAAGGCCGAAATCAGCGATGAGGGCGAGCCTCTTGCCGAAGAGGGGTTATCTTACGAGGACGATTTCGAGGACGAAAATACCGATCTCTAGGGTTCTTTCGTAAGCAACGGATCGGGCGGTGGCCCGGCTGTTGGGAGACTATATATCTTCGGGTCTAATTTTATAGGCTAGGTCAGCCGCAGTACTCCCACTTGAGAAGAGATGGGGGAGCCAGTTCCCAATGGTGGGGGCTAATGTTTAGCGTTCTCTTCGAGTGCTTTGCACTGGACATGATCATGGCCCCAACCGAAGCATGGCCATTCACCAATCCTTACGGGTTGGATGTTTCATAACCAAGGGGTGAAGCGGACTCCGATTATTGAGCCTTTTCGGGCCCTGATCAACGTTTGAAAGTGCAAATACAACATCCTGGAAATGGTCCCAGGGAAACTACCTTGGCATCCAGCGAGAACGTGACAGAGAACATTGCAGTAGCGATCACCTTGGGAACCTGGACTGGTCTTAGGGTGTGCCTGCCTGCGACCAGATTAGGAACAACTGCGGCTGAAGGGTCGCAGTTGTTCTTATATCCCTAAGAATAAGAAGCAGAGAGTGCGGTTAACGCAATGCCGAAAGTCACAGCCCTGAAGAGGCAAAAAAAGAATGCTCACCGGGTGAATGTGTATTTAGATGGGGAATATGCCTTTGCTCTTCAGGATATTGTGGCCATATCACTGAAAGTGGGGCAGGAGTTATCGCCCAACGACATTCTTACCTTGAAAACACAGGATGTTTTTCAGCGCGAGTACGATCGCGTTCTGCATTACCTGAGTTACCGCCCGCGTAGCGTACGCGAAGTGCGGCAATACCTTGCTGACAGGGATGTGGAAAGCGGCATTGCAGATAACATCGTAACTCGACTACAGCGGGCTGGCCTATTAGACGATGCAGCATTTGCTCGATCCTGGGTAGAGAGCCGAGATTCGCTCAGACCTCGAGGCCGCTACCTATTGGCCCGAGAGCTGCGCCAGAAGGGTGTACCTGATGAAATCATCCAAGAGGCTTTGCAATCCGTGGAGGAGGAGAGGAGCGCCTACAGAGCAGGGGTAAACCGTGTGGGTGCACTGCAGGGGATGGATTATCCAACCTTTCGGCGACGGTTGGGCGATTTCCTGCACCGCCGAGGCTTTGGCTACGAAATCATCCGGGAAACCGTGCAGCGCCTCTGGCAAGAAATGCAGGAGGGCAAACTCGGCTTACAATCCAAACACTCCTAGGTCCCAGCACCTGGGTTATTCGATAAATTAAGGGGGAAAGCGAACAGTAATTATGGGAACCTCAACTATTACATTGATTCTGGAGAACTTGATCGTGGGCCTGGTGGCCCTGGCTTTGGGATTTTTCCTTAAACAATACCTTTCTGGCACTCAGTTAAAATCCAAAGAGGATGAGGCCAAGCGACTCCTGACTGAGGCACAGACGAAAGTCAGGGCCGCTGAACTGGAAGCGAAGGCGGTGGCACTCAAGATCCGCGAGGAGGCCGAAGCAGAAATCAAGCGCCACCGCATGGAATTGCAACGACAGGAACAGCGGCTTCAACACCGCCGGGAGAGCATTGAACATAAGTTTGATGCTCTCGAAAAGAGAGAGCGCAAACTCGAGGAACAAGAGAAACTATTAGAACGCGAGCGTGCTAAGATCGCTGAACTACGTCAGGCACAAATCTCAGAATTACAGCGCATCTCCGGTTTGAGCGCAGAAGAAGCAAAGACCTTGCTTCTGAAGAGTGTAGAAGAGGAAGCACGTCAGGATATGGCCAGGGTCATCCGTGAGGTGGAGGCGCAGGCGGAGGAGGAGGCGGAGCGCAAAGCGAGAGAGATCATTACTCTGGCTATCCAGCGCGTGGCCTCAGATCAAGTAACAGAGACCACCGTGTCCACCGTACCCCTGCCCAGTGATGAGATGAAAGGGCGCATCATAGGACGTGGTGGACGCAATATCCGGACCATTGAGAATATCACTGGCGTGGATTTGGTAGTGGATGATACGCCCGAAGCAGTGATCATCTCTAGTTTCGACCCTGTCCGGCGCGAGGTTGCCCGCGTGGCACTCAACAAACTCATTTTGGATGGACGCATCCACCCAGCGCGAATCGAGAAGGTAGTGCAAAAAGCACAGCAAGAGGTCGAGGCCATCATTCGTGAGGAAGGCGAGCGCGCTGCATACGAATGCGGGTTACCGGGACTTCATCCTGAACTGATCAAACTCCTCGGCACCTTGCACTTCCGCACCAGTTACGGGCAGAATGTGCTGCAGCACTCCATCGAAACAGCGCACCTGGCTGGCATCATGGCGGCCGAATTGGGAGCCGATGTGGCCTTAGCCAAGGAGGCCGCACTCTTGCATGACATCGGCAAGGCGGTGGATCATCAAGTCGAAGGACCGCACGCTCTGATCGGCGGCGACATTGCCAAACGCTTAGGCAAATCCCCTAAGATTGTCAATGCCATTGCCGCCCACCATGGAGAGGAAGAACCGCAGTCAGTGGAAGCTATCCTAGTGCAGGCTGCGGACGCCATCTCAGGCGCTCGGCCAGGCGCGCGTCGAGAGACGTTGGAGAGCTATATCAAACGCATCCAAGCGCTGGAGACGGTAGCGGATTCCTTCCCCGGGGTAGAGAAATCTTATGCCATCCAAGCCGGGCGTGAGGTGCGCATCATTGTCAAGCCGGAGGAGATAGACGATCTGGCCGCGATTCGGCTGTCGCGAGATATTGCCAAAAAAATAGAAGAGAGTCTCGAATACCCTGGTCAAATCAAAGTAACCGTCATACGCGAAACGAGGGCCGTGGATTACGCCAAATAGGAGGTGAAACATGGCAGTAGCAATGAGCGAAGACGATCTCACACTATCACCTCAGCAGTCAACAGAACCCACTGACGCAACAGCAAAGGAGACGAAGATGGAGGTCCTCAAGGTATCGGCAAGGTCTCGTTCGACGGCAGTGGCGGGAGCCATTGCTGGCGTCATCCGAGAAACTGGGCGCGCCGAGGTGCAGGCCATTGGCGCAGGCGCAGTCAACCAAGCGGTGAAGGCTGTGGCTATAGCCCGAGGTTATCTCGCTGAAGATGGCATTGATATCATCTGCATCCCCTCGTTCACCGAAGTAACTATTGCCGACCAGGAGCGCACAGCAGTCAAACTTATCGTGGAAAAGCGATGACCGGACGGGTAGACTTACACGTACACACCACGGCGTCGGATGGGCGTTGCCGGCCGGCAGAGATAGTTTCAATGGCCGCCCAACTGGGGCTGGCCGCCGTGGCCATTACGGATCACGATACGACCGTCGGTTTGGCAGAGGCGCTGGATGCCGGTAATTCTTTTGGCATCGAAGTTATCCCCGGAGTCGAACTCAGCACAGACCTACCCGAGGGCGAGGCACACGTTTTAGGCTATTTTGTGCGCCCCAATGACTTCGCTTTTCAGCAGACGCTTCACAAACTAAGAGAGGCGCGACAAGACCGCGCCCAAGGCATCCTTCGCAGGCTGAGGAAGTTAGGATTGCCGTTAGAATGGGAAGAGGTGGTTGCTTTTGCCGGTGATGGTTCCGTCGGCCGCCCTCATATCGCCCAGGCTATGCTAACACGGGGATATGTCTCAACTATCCAAGAAGCCTTCGCGCTCTATATCGGACGACACGGCCCCGCCTATGTAGAGCGCTTCCGGCTCCCACCAGAGCAGGCGGTTTCCATGATATTAGAGGCCGGGGGGCTACCTGTTTTGGCTCATCCTATCTCGATCACGGAATGGGTACCACGGTTGGTATCCGTGGGCCTGGTCGGCCTGGAAGTGTATTACACGGGATACAGCCCTATGGAAATTGACCTCCTCATCGGCCTCGCCGAGCGGTATAGCCTCGTAGCAACGGGTGGAAGCGACTTCCACGGCGTAGAGATAATGCCTGAGGCATTATTGGGCAGCGTGGATGTGCCCTATAGCGCGGTGATAGAATTGCGCAAGCGGTGCGCCGTACCACAAAGCATATTGTGAGCCTTTTCGGAAGGGGGAACGGGTCGGAGGTTCTTTCATTTACTCTAGCCCGTTCCCTCGTGTCATTTCTTCTTCACTTGAGTCATCGGGCCGGTTCTCAGAACGCGGATGATGGGACCCTTGCGACCGTCTCCTCCGCTTAGGGAGAACGGCTGTTTCCTGTACTTCGGACTGCAGTTCTTTCGCGCTCAACTCAATTGTTGCTCCACTTTCTAGCGCCACCATCACGGTTTGCTTGATCACATTCGCGCTGGAAACCTTCCCTGGTCCATATGGGGTCATTACTACTTCCCCTACACCGGGTAAAAGGCGCTTCACCTCTTGATAAAACTCATCCTCGTAAGCCAAACAACAAAGCAATCTCCCACACATACCGGAGATTTCCGTTGGGCTCAGCGGTAAGTCCTGATGTTTGGCCATTTTTATCGAGACGGGACTAAAATCGCACAGATGCGTGATGCAACACAGTGGCCGGCCACAGGGCCCCAAACCACCGAGCAATTTGGCTTCATCACGCACACCGATCTGGCGCAACTCGATTCGCGTGCGGAAAATCCTTGCCAAATCGCGTACCAACTCCCGGAAATCCACCCGTTTCTCGGCGGTGAAAAGAAAGGTCAGTAGACTTCTGTCGAAGTTATATTCTGCCCGCACTACTTTCATAGGCAGGCCATACTCCGCCACCTTCTCCCGACAGCGCGCTAAGGCTTCCTCTTGTCGCCAGGCGTTCTGTTGCATCTGCAGCAGATCCTGAGTCGTAGCCCGGCGAATAATGGGTTTTAGTTGTCCGACGACCTCCTGGTCGGATACTTCATGGGGCGGAATCACCACTCTCCCCATTTCCTTGGCCCTCACTGTCTCCACAATGACGTACTCGCCTGCCTTCAGATCATCGAATCCTGTGGAATCGAAGAAGTAGATTTTGGTTGCGGGCCGGAAACGAACCCCCACTACGCGAGGCATGATTGACCCTCCTTTAGGCCCCTAGAGAGGGAAGGCTAAGCAACAGGGCCTCCATTGCCAACCGGGGATTGACGTTGTGCTCCAGACGGTCCGCCGTAGCACAAAGGGTTTGGATAGCACTGCGTGCTACCTTCACTCCGGTACGCTTGGCCTGCTGCCGGAGCACCATAATGCGGTCCAAGTTGGCGATATCCTCTTCCTTGCAACCCCCACTGAGCAGCATTACATCGCGCCACCAAGAAAGCCACATCTCCAGGATATCGGGCAGATTTTCCGGATGTTGGCTGAGTTGGTCCGCCATCTGCATTCGGTAAGTCCGTCCCCTCTCCAATGCATTCTCTAACATTTCCAAGTAGCGGGCTCTTCTTTCCACTAAAGCAGGATTGCTGGCGGCCATGATAGCCCAGCCAATCCGCCCTCCCGATAGATGTGCCAATAGCACAGCGGCTTCTGGCGCTACCTCCCGGGCCTCGAGAGCCTCCTGCACCTGACTGAGGGACAATGGTCGCAGGCTTAGTACTTGGCAACGGGACACCACCGTCGGTAAGAGCATCTCGATCCGAAGGGCAGTCAGGATGATAACGACTCGCGGGGGAGGCTCTTCCAGGGTCTTGAGCAGGCAGTTGGCTGCCTCGGTGGTGGCGCGGTGAAACTCCGGCAGGATGTACACGCGCCAGCGACCCTCGAAAGGAGAGAGAGACACTTCGTGTTGTAGGGCGCGCACTTGGTCAATCTTCAGCACGCTGCCCTCCGGCTCCATCAATCGCACGTCGGGGTGGACGCCGCGCTCGATCTTGCGGCACGCTAAACAGTGACCGCAGGGCACGTCACTGCCGAGGCAATTGAGCGCCTGAGCATAGTTCAGTGCCAGTGTTGTTTTTCCAATATGGGACGGCCCTACAAGCAAGTAAGCATGCGCCGGATGACCATTTTTAGCGCTATGGGATAGGAGAGCAACCGCCCACTCATGTCCCACGATGTGCCACATTGGGTTGTACTCCATTACGAAACCGATTTGTGTTAATTTTAGCCCACCCTCTATCTCGTGCCAAATGGTTCTGCCCTACCAGGACGCCAGAGCGAAGTCATTTCTTCGGGGTTCGTAGGGACTTAGATTCCTGAGAGGACGCTGCCACCTACACGACCACGAAGTTCTATGATTTCTCATGTTACAGAAACCTTTTGCCAGATCTGGCGTCGTTATGATAAGATTGTCATAAGCGAACTGCCTTGGAGGCTAGATATGGGTAGCCAAAAGACATCTGCTGAGAGATTGCTAAACTTGCTGGTCATCGCATCTCTGGTTATTACCACAGCGGGGTTCGTGCCCCTTCGTGTCGCGGCCGGAACGCAAGTAAATCAACCCGCTGCCGATCAAACCATCTCCGCGGTGGCCTCTGCCTCCGCCAGGGCCACATCACTGTCTCCATCCATGCTGCCAAAATCTCAAGGCGATCTTGCTGTCTTCCCTAGTACACCCGCTCCAACCCCCGCACCGACATCAGAGCCCATGCTCACTCCGCCGCCGGCAGACGAGGCCTATATCACCCCTGAAGGTGGCGGAGTGTTACAATCGGCGAACGGCCGCATTCGCCTGGAGTTCCCGCCCGGTGCAGTGCGCGAGCCGGCGACCGTCCGGTACGTCGAAGTCCTGGCCCAGCCGTTCACGCTCTCTACCGACACCCTGCTGAGGTTCAACCTGGAAGTGGTGGGAGGCGCCCAACCCACCGATGCGCGAGGCCACGCCCTGTTCGATCAGCCCTTGACACTGACCATCAATCTGGAGGGACTGGTGGCGGCGCAGCCCCTGTTGGCGCAGAACAAGCGCCTGGAGTTCGCCTACGTCTCAGAACGCTACGGCGAGAGGGCCACCTTGGTGGCGGTCCCTCTGACCAGTGTGGATTGGGAACGGGGACAGGTGGTCGTCGTGTTCGACCACTTTTCAGAGTGGGAGTTGATGGCTGCTGACCAACTCCCGCCGACCGACTGGATGTTCCCCACCAACCTGGGTGCGGCCGTGGACCCCTTCACCGGCTCGGCAGCGTACAACTACTCGATCGAAGTGGTGCCGGGCATCCAAGGCCTGCAGCCACAGTTAACCCTCTCCTACAGCAGTCGAACCGTGGACAACCTGCTGACCAACATCCAAGCCCCGTGGGTCGGTCTGGGCTGGTCGCTGGAGACCGTCGAGGTGGTGCGCAAGATCACTACCCACCGGGGCAGCCAGGGCATGGTCTACGGTTACGAAAACACATTCACGTTGATCTTCCAGGGGCGCTCGCAGCGCCTGGTGCGCGAGCCAGGCAGCCCGCCGGCAGGCAAACCGGCGGTATACCATGCTGAGAGCGAGGATTTCTTGCGCATCGAGCGTTACAACGCCCAGCACGGTGGCCAAAGCCCATCCAACACCTGTGGCGAGTATTGGGTGATCACGGCCCGCGATGGGACGGTGTACCGCCTGGGCTATAATGCCGACTCCGAGCAGGTGGCCAGCATGCAAGACTACAACCCCAACAACCCACCGGCGGCAGGGTATGCCGGGTCGGCCACCAACCGGGTGGCATATCGCTGGCGGCTGGATCGGGTGACGGACACCCACGCTAACTACATGACCATCTCCTACTCTGAGGAGCAGAAACAAGATCCGGTGGTCACCGGCAACCCCACCTACGACCACGCCAGTTATCTGAATGAGATACTGTACACGGGACACAACCCCGGCTTCTCACCGCCTCACAAGGTGCAGTTCGAGCGCGAGGGTCGCACCTTCGACACGAATACACCCGTCTCCTGGCTGGGTTATGAAGGTTCTCCGAACAGTAAACCCTACGCCTTGTTTGAATCCCAGCGTCTGAAGCGTATCAAGATCTACAAAGACACCACCCTGGTGCGCAAGTACGAACTCGGCTATACCTACATCGAGCATGGCAACCGCAAGAACACCTTGTTGCAAACCATCACCCAATATGGGTTGAGCGGGTTGTCTCTGCCGACAGTGACTCTGACTTACCAGGGCTATGAGAACCGGAACCCTGGCGGCGAAGGCGACTGGTTCGTTTACGACCGGCTGATTACGGTTACCAACGGCTATGGCGGGAGTGTCGGGTTCAGTTACGCCTACTTCGGGCATTGCGAGTTCGGCTGTGGACGCTACTACCGCGTCTCGGAGATGCGCACCCTGAATGGCCAGGGTAACACGGCCAAGGTGCAATACACCTACCAGACCCCAACGTGGAACAACTTTGCCCCAGACGATTATGACACTTTCTGGGGCCATGACGTGGCGACGGAAACCGTCTTGGCCTATAACCTGACCACGCTTTCCCAAACTATCTACGACTTCAACGTGGCTACCATCGAACGGAGGGGGCGCCCCGAGAGCGTCAAGGTAAAAGACAGTAGCGGGGCAGTGAGGCAGACGACAACCTACACTTACTACCAGGAGTACACCGTATCACCGCAATCTGACCAGTACTGGCGTTTCGCCGCTTTCGTAGCCCCCAGCGAAGTGGTAGTCTATCCGAACGATGGGTCCTCGGTGTACAAGAAGACCAAGCACTACTATGAAGCCAGTTCGCAAGGTGGGAAACAGTACGGCAATCTGACCCAACTGGAAGAGTACAGCGGCACCGTCGCAGTGCGTAAGACGTGGTGGCGCTTTTACCCCGATGCAGATTACTGGATCATCAACAAGCCTGGCTTCACCAACGTCTACACCTGGACGGGCAGCACCTGGCTGTGGGAGTCCTCGACACAGTATTGCTACGACGATAGTTGGTACTATGCCAACCCCATTGGCTCCACCAACTACGGCGGCAACGGCAGTCACAAGGGCGAGTTGACCCTGGTGCGCCGCAACACCGGCGAGACCTATTCGCAGGGCGGCCGCACCTATTACAAGATGGTGGACACCGTCTATGATTACGACGTCTATGGCAACCAGATCAATATCATAGAGTACAACTCCTACGGCAGCCTCTCCGATGGCACACCCCCGCTGGGTGCGGTGGCCAGCCAGAACCCCCGCCCCATTACCATCACCTATGAGAGCACCTACCACACTTACCCCAGTCAGGTGACCAATGCCAAAGGCCACACGGCCACTTATATCCATAACGCTGGTTTTGGCACCCTGACACATGTAACCGACCCGAACAACGACGAGGTAGACTATGAGTACGACGAATTCGGCCGGCTGAAGAAGGTATGGCGCCCCGGCGACGACAAAGACCTGGGCCATGCCGCCACCTCCGAGTACACCTACACCGACAGTTACCCCTTCCGCGTCTATGTGAAACAGCGCGATGACCTGGGTGGGGGCGGTACGGCCACTTATTATGAGACCTGGTCCTTCTACAACGGCCTGGGGCAGTTGATCCAGACCCAGAAAGAGGCGGTGGGCGGGATCATTGTGGCCGACACGGCCTACGACTCCCGTGGGCTGACGGAGAAGATCGGCCTGCCCCGCGCCAGCACCGGGGGCGGCAGTTACAAGACGCCCAATTGGACCGGCGCCACCACCAACCAATACGATTGCCTGGGCCGGCTTACTCTGGTAACCTATCCCGATGGCCGCACCGTCTCACGCAGTTACACCAACTGGACCACAGCGGTCATTGATGAAAACAGCCACAAGAAAGAGTTCGAGAACGATGCCCTGGGCCGGCTGATCCGTGTGCGCGAGTATACCGGCACCAACCCGTACACCCTATACGCCACCACCATTTACGCCTACAACAGCCTGGATCAGTTGATCCATCTCTGGGATAACGCCAGTAACCACACCGGGATCACCTATAACAAACTGGGGCAAAAGACAGCCATGGGCGACCCCGACATGGGCAACTGGGCCTATGCTTACGACCCCATCGGCACGCTGGCCAGCCAGAGCGACGCCAAGGGCCAGACCATCGCCTTCTTCTACGACGAACTGAATCGCCTCCTGCGCAAGGAATACCCCGCGGGCACAGTCCTGGCCAGCTTCACTTACGATGACACGACGGGAGGTAACAAGGGCAGGGGCCGGCGGACGGGGATGAGTTATAGCGGAGGCGGCTCGGCCTCCTATATCTATGACGGCCGGGGTCGCCTGACCAAAGAGACCGACGTCATCCCGGGCCCGGGAGGCGGCACTTTCGTCACCCAGTGGACCTACAACGATATGGATCGGGTGCGGACAACGGTGTATCCAGGTGGAAACGGCGGGCAGACTGGAGAGACGGTAACTTTCACCTACGGAGCCGATAGTTGGCTGAAGAGCGCGGTTGGCACCAACACTTACGTGGGCGACACCACCTACAACGCGCTGGGGCAAGTGGAACTGAGAAAACTGGGTAGCGCCGCCACCCCTGTGCTGACCACCGACTACATCTATCGCACAGACAATTTCCGTTTGCAATGGATCAAGACCGGCCAGAGCAGCCCCTTCGAGGGGTTGCAGAAACTGGAGTACACCTACGATGCGGCGGGGAACGTCCTGACCATCAAAGACTACAACGCCGGCGGCACCCAGACCCAGAGTTTCGTTTACGACGCGCTGGACCGGGTGACCACGGCTACCGCGAGCGGGGGGACGGGGGGCCTCTACAGCGAGGGGTACACCTACAACCCCATCGGCAACCTGCTGAGCAAAGGCGGGGTGAACTACACCTATGGCTCCAGCAAGCCCCATGCGGTGACCGCGGCTGGTTCTAACTCCTACGCCTACGACGCCAACGGCAACACGATCACGCGCACAGTGGGCAGCGACACCTACGCCCTGACGTACGACGCAGAGAACCGCCTGACGCAGGTGAAGAAGAACGGGGGCGCCATCGCCGCCTTCGTCTACGACGGCGACGGGGTGCGGGTGAAGGCCATGGTCAACGGCACGACCACCGCCTACATTGGGGACTACTACGAGCAGACGGGGAGCACCATCCGCAAATACTACTACGCCAATGGCCAGCGGGTGGCCATGCAGGAGAACAGCACCCTCTACTGGCTCTTGACGGACCACCTGGGCTCCACCGCCATCACCGCCAACTCGAGCGGCAGCAAGTACGGCGAGTTGCGCTACAGGGCCTATGGCGAGACCCGCTACACCTGGGGCACCACGCCCACCACCTATCGCTTTACCGGCCAGCGGGAAGAGAGTACAATAGGGCTGTACTTTTACAATGCCAGATGGTATGACCCGGCCTTGGGGCGATTTGTGCAGGCGGATACCCTCGTGCCGGAGCCGGGGAACCCGCAGGCGCTCAACCGCTACTCGTACGTGCTGAACAATCCGCTGCGGTATACGGATCCCACTGGTCTCTTCTCAGAGGAAGAGATTATGAAGCACCTAGAGGTGGATACCTGGGAGGAAGTGCTGGCCTTCTTCAGAGCCGGAGGATTGCTGGCGGGAAGGTGGGGTTGGCTCGCAGTTCTGCGCCAAGCGCAGTTGGGAGATGAGGTCCAGTTCCTGGAGGGCTATGCTGGCTTCTGGCCTGCGCCGGGACCTGGGGGAAGGGTTGCCTCGCGCGGCATTTTCGTGGAATCGAATGGTTCGCTCTACATCCGGGGCGCTGAAGGCGGCCTGATAGCGGCAAATGAGGCAGCGAAGGTGGGTAATGCCTATCTGCTGGCCAGGCCGTCGTCGGACTATAGGTTGCCGATGGTGTTCGGGCCGTACTATGCTGAAAGAATGTACCCGCATCATTACCAACTTGACCCGGGAAGGGTGGATTGGGTTGGGGCTGGTCTTGATGCTGGAGGAATTGCTGCCGACGCGCTCACCTATGGAGCAGGGGGCAGGCTTGTTAATGTAGCCGAAATCGCTGTAGCTGGCAGACAGATTGGAGATGCTCTCGATGTAGTGAGCTTGGTGAGGAGTGGATACCCGTTTGCGAGGGGGACTCTGAGGGGAGGGCTCTCTTACGCTCAAGTCAGAGACTTCTCTCTGGATACAGCCGCACTTTGGATTCCGTTTGTGCCTGATTTCGTGAGTCTGGTGGCGAATTTCCGTGAGGCTTCCTATCCAGTGCCTTAGGCAAAACAAGACCGAGAGGTTGACCGATGACCGATGATTGGGCTTGCATCTTCGCTGTAGAGGTGTTGATGAGTTTGGCTCTTATCTTGTGGAGCTTGCGAATCTGGCTTAAACCTAGTTCCTTGAGTCCAGACTCCTTCATGTACCGCTATTTCTATGTTAGGTGGCGTGCTTGGCGGGGAGCGAGTGGGGTGGAGTCTGAGAAACTCACCGAGAGGCAAATAAGATACTTCGGCATAGGAGGGGTGATTGTGGGGATTGTCGGGATTGCGGTGGTGATAATGGGATTAGCGCTGGGTAGACCGTGACGTCTTTTATGCTTGCGCGCTGGCGAGGCATAACTACGCGCACTTGTGGGGCATATGTGCTGAGCCTTACGACGCCGAGAGCTGGCCTCATCCATGTAAAAAGCGCTGCGACGGCCACCTTCGTCTACGACGGCGACGGGGTGCGGGTTAAGGCCATGGTCAACGGCGTGACCACCGCCTACGTTGGGGACTACTACGAGCAGACGGGGAGCACCATCCGCATGTAAGGGCGTACGGCCGTACGCCCCTACGCCAATGGCCAGCGGGTGGCCATGCAGCAGAACAGCACCCTGTACTGGCTGCTGACCGACCACCTGGGCTCCACCGCCATCACTGCTAACTCGAGCGGTAGCAAGTCCGGCGAACTGCGCTACAGGGCCTATGGGGAGACCCGCTACACCTGGGGCACCACGCCCACCACCTTCCGTTTCACCGGCCAGCGGGAAGAGAATACAATTGGGCTGTACTTTTACAATGCCAGATGGTACGACCCGGCGCTGGGGCGGTTCGTGCAGGCGGACAGCATCGTGCCTGAGCCAGGGAACCCGCAGAGCCTGAACCGGTATTCGTACGTGCTCAACAACCCGCTGCGGTATGTGGACCCGAGTGGGCACTATACCTTTGAAGAAGATCCAGATGACCCCTGGATCTACCGAGAATGGGATCCACGCGTCCGCTCTCGGTACTGGTACACCCACCCCGCAGTGCAGTTAAGGACTGTGAGCGATGCTGAAGTCCTTGCCGCAATAACATCCCCCCTCTGGGGGGCCGCCGGGGCGGTGCTTGTGGACGCGGCGCTGACGGAGGTGGCTCTACCTGCGGCGAAGACGGTCGCGGGCCAGGCAGTGGCCCGCCTTGCACCGTTGGCACAACAGGTGTGGGAGAGAGGCAAAGAGGCTATTCGTCTGGCACGACCAGATGGAGTACGATGGGGACCACATACGGGCGCCGGCCCTCTTGGTGAGGAGATCGCCAAACTGTTCCGTGGGGGCAGCTACACTGAACTCAAGCTTAATGTAGAAACAACGCTGTACCGCGTCTGGGGTGGGAGTTCTCCAGAATTAGGTCCCTGGTGGAGCCGAACCCCTCCGGCAGGTCCTCTCCAGGCAAAGATTGACCTGGCTTTGCCGTCCGGCAACACCGCGCTGAATGTAGTAAAAATCCAAGTGCCCGCAGGAACAACGATCTATGAAGGGTTTGCGGAGCGGCTTGGAGGACTCTTGGGCGGTGGAAACCAAGTATTCATTCCGTGGGTTGATCCTAGTTGGGTGGTGAGAACATGGTAGATAAAAAAGTCATCAAGATGATTTCACATTGGTTTCAGATCGCTAGAGGTTGTAGCCTGTTACTGCCTGACGGGTGGTTTGGCGGACGTCCTCATGAAGGCCAACACACACTCACATACTTGGAGGTCCGTCCTCACAAGCTACTCATGGAGCTAGATGAGCAGCTTCTCCTGATATTTACAGAAATTGCCACGGTTCGCATTGAGAATTCGGATCTAGTTCTGACAGACTTCCAGCAATTCGTTTTCGATTGGCAGGGGTATGGAGACCTTTTGCCACACGTGGCAGTGTACAGACAAGGTACAGTAAAACTTGTTCCGCCGATAGGCACGACTATTAAGGACACCATATAGCCCATCGGAGCGGTTCGGCTTGGCCCCGGACGATATCCTTTCAGTTCGACTGGACAAAATCTTCCACCAGCAAGAGGTCACCGCCCGGCTGTTCCACGAACTACCTACTTATCCATCCCGGGCATTCTCGCCTCAAGTAATCTGGAACGCCTACACCCGGGTGTATGGCAGACAACTGGGTCGCTGGGACTGGCTGGAGGCCATTTGGCCCTATTTTGAAAGATGGGGGGTGCGATGAAACGCATCACCCACATCGGGATCTGGTGGGACCCTCGTAAGCCCCCTGAGGAATTGGAGAAAGACAAAACACGCATTGCAGAGATCCTTAGGCGGATGGGGATGGGATCTCTGTTTCATCCAGAGCAGCATTTCTATGATTTTCACCTGGAGGCAGGGTCGAAGGCTCTGGAGACTTTGGTGGAGGAACTTCAGACAACGCCTCATTTAGCAGACTCACATATTTGGGTTGAGACTCGCTATACTCGCCAAGAACTGGAATCTGCCGCCATGCTTATCTGGGGGCCAACCAATCAGGCTATTGAAGATGACTACTACGATTTTTCTGCCGAGGGCGAGGAGCACAGAGATTTGTACAAATACTGTCCGGCTTGCGGGGCACCGATCGGACAAATCCGTGATTTCATCGCCCACAAGGCCCTGATGCGAGGGAAAGAGGTCTCGTTGACCTACTCGAATCAAGTGATTCTGTCCGAACGGGTAGGGCACCTCCTGCAAGAACATAGCTTGACTGGTTTCGAACTGCGGCCGGTGCGCCACTACAAGAAGCCCTACAAGGGAGAACCCACCCTATATCAGCTTAAGGTCACAAACATGCTGCCCCCGATGGCCTCGCCCCCCACCGAGTTTGAGCGAATTCAGCACTGTGAGGTTTGCGGTACCACGACCCGGTATCTCAAGCACACGCACTTTTGGGGGAAGATTCAATACTACGAGGATACAGACATTTATTATCCCAAGGGCGTGCTGGAGGTAGTCAAGGACTTTAACTACACCGCCGAGAAGTTCGAAGAGCTACGGGTTGCACATCCATATGTGATCATTACCCAACGAGTGTATCGCCTGTTGCATGAGCACAAGGTGAAGAACTGGGCAGCGGTGCCGGTGTATCTGGTGGATTAGCGCGATGAACTCGATCAAGATAGCCTTTATTGTCTTGCTACGCGTTGCTTTGGCGGCCAACTTGTTGGTCGGTGCCAGCTTGTCCCACTCTTCTGTCATCGCCACGTCAGCGGCGTAGCCGAAGCCTACGACGCCAATGGCAACACAATCACGCGCACGGTGGGCAGCGACACCTACGTCTCCTCGTACGACGTCGAGAACCGCCTGACGCAAGTGAAGAAGAACGGGGCCGTCATCGCCACCTTCGTCTACGACGGCGACGGGGTGCGGGTGAAGGCCATGGTCAACGGCACGACCACCGCCTACGTCGGGGACTACTACGAGCAGACGGGGAGCACCATCCGCAAATACTACTACGCCAATGGCCAGCGGGTGGCCATGCAGCAGAACAGCACCCTGTACTGGCTGCTGACCGACCACCTGGGCTCCACCGCCATCACTGCTAACTCGAGCGGTAGCAAGTCCGGCGAACTGCGCTACAGGGCCTATGGGGAGACCCGCTACACCTGGGGCACCACGCCCACCACCTTCCGTTTCACCGGCCAGCGGGAAGAGAATACAATAGGGCTGTACTTTTACCATGCCCGATGGTATGACCCGGCCTTGGGGCGATTTGTGCAGGCGGATACCATTGTGCCGGAGCCGGGGAACCCGCAGAGCCTGAACCGGTACTCGTACGTGCTCAACAACCCGGTGCGGTATACCGACCCGAGTGGGCACTGGGTGCCTGTGGATGAGGACGAATACGGAAGACCAACAAGAAGGCCTTATGTGCCGCCAGTAGTTATATATATCCACAGGGAAATGGTGACCAATGTGCAGGGTAGGATTATGAAGTTGCTCCAGTCTTTGAACCAGGCGTGCTACAGTTGTGCCTGGGACGATGTGCCTGACTGGATGCCTGGGGTCGGAGAGGGGCGAAGGAACGCAGCTATTGCTGATACAGCCGCAAAGACAGAAGCATTTGCGATCTTCGGCTGGATGGTACGCCAGGAAGGTCCTTGGGACCCCAAGCCCCACATTGGTCGGGATTACGGCACCTCCCAACGAATTGGGGACGCCTGGTACTACTACGATATCTGGGGGAACATGATGTTTGGCTACCTGGGAACGGCAGCCGGTTTCTCCGAATCCGAACTGCTGGAGGGCGCAGGCCTGGAGCAGATCGGCTCCAGTATGGGATACGCCATACGCGAGCGGAAATCCAGTTACCTGCCAAGGCGAGAGCCAGGAGTTAGTGGACTGCGTGCCTGGGATGATCCTGTTGATCAAGTCACAACCCAGATTGGTATCAACTTGTGGAATGCCTACAGTCTCAACGTCACCCCGATGGACATCATCCAGGCAATTAAGGCAGAACCGAGAATCCCCACGAAAGATGAGCCGTGGTGATGAATCAGCAGAGACCGCGAAATGGGAGGTAGAGATGAAAAAGCGTACCCTTGGCTGCGTTGGTTTGCTATTCGCTTGCGTGGCTCTGATGTTCTTCTACATCGTGATATATGGCAGGCCAAAGACGAGAGCACAGCCGGTGAATATGTACGATCTTATGGTAGACGTGTCAGCCTTTCCCCAGGGATGGGATGTGGAGTTTGGACCCTCTCACCCTCCGCCAAGGAAACACCTCAGAGGGGAGAGTGAGGGCTTGTATGTGCAGTTTGCGAGGGGCTTTGACCATGGCGCAATGCACATAGTTTGCAGATATACAAACGATCTAACAGCAACGGTTTCCTTTTACGTGGACAATGAGTTCCCCAATCTGAGAGAGGCTATGATAACCCCGTGGGCAGTGCCTGAAGGATGGTCATACGAGAGTCCGGTTGCTGACCGCTTCAAGTTCGCCTGTGCTGAGCTTGAAATATTAGGGCGATTCCGGAGTTGCTCAGCGGTCGCTCAATATGGTGAGTACATCTCTGTCTTCAGAAGCAAAGTATCTCCTGAGTACATGACGCTACAAGACTTGGAACGCATTCTCAAGGCCATTGACGAGCGCATGGCTCAGCACCTGAAAGGCAATAGCCGGTAAGCATGAACTTATCAAGCAAGGGCAAGGAGTGTCCTATGCGGAGGAAGCTTCTCTTGATCGGCTGGATCATCGGCATTCTATTCCCCTTTGGGTGGCTCACCTCGTATTCTGACACCTATCGCCAAGTGTTCGATATGATCTTCAGTCCTCTGTGGGTTCACATCCTGATGCACACTCTGCTCTACCTGGTGTTGGCCTATCTCCTGACCTGCTTACTGTTGAGGGGCCGTTCTGCACAGATGAGCCTATACCACCTCGGCCTGTTGCTTTTAGTGATTTTCATCATCGCCCTGCTGCAAGAAGGTTTTCAACTGCTCTACCAAGGGAGGCTGCCGGGTGCCGATGAGTGGCTGGACATGGGTGTTGATTTGGTCGGGGGTTCATTGGGGCTTCTGATGTTTTGTGTACGAGTGAGAAGGATATCTCAGCGGTAGGTCGAGAACTGCTAATAGGCGTTGTCTGCGGCGCACGATGAATGTTCAAGTAGACGAGTCCGATAGTGATGTTGTGCCAACTTGCCCCTGACCGGCCTCAGTCGGGGTCTGGTGTTTGATGTGCTCTTTGACAATCTGAGAAGTATCCTGCATCTATACCTTCCGCTAAGGTGACCACAGCGGTGCTGTGGGTGACCAAGTACTACTACGCCAACGGCCGGCGGGTGGCCATGCGCACGCCCTCCGGCGTCAGCTACATCCATGCTGACCACCCTTCGGCTTCGCTCAGGGCAGGCCTGGGGAGCACGGCAGTCATCAGCGGGGCGCAGAGTGGCAACATCAGGTACTACCCGTACGGGACCACACGCAGCGGCGCTGTGGCCACCGCCTACAAGTTCACCGGGCAACGGTTGGATGACAGCACAGGGCTGTACTTCTATGGAGCCCGCTACTACGACGCGGCCCTGGGGCGGTTCATCCAGGCAGATACCATCGTGCCGCAGCCGGGGAACCCCCAGGCGCTGAACCGGTACTCGTATGTGCTGAATAATCCGCTGCGGTATGTGGACCCTACTGGTCGTCGGTATGAGCAGAGCGCCGGGTACGTATTCGATCCCAATTACTGGCGGGACCTCCTACTCTGGTTCGTTCGCGAGGCCAACCGCAATGCCCGGCTCCCGGAAGTGCAAATCATGCGTCTCAACAATGTAGTGGGCAACTTAGGCCCACCTGGTGCTGGCAGCAAAGCTCTGGCTGGCGGTATGTTCTATCAGTTGGTCCGGGACAGCGGCCCATGGGATTTCAAGGACGAGACTGAAGATAAAAGGAAAGGAGGCTGAAGAAGATGCAAAGAGCCTTGCTGATAGGGACATTAGTAATGCTGTGCGCATTCGCAGGGGGGTGTGATGTTTTTACTACCCCTCCGCCCCGAGATTGCGCAATAAGCAGTCTAGTTATAGATGAAACAGTTTTCCCCCCTGGCACAGTGGCTGATCTCCTGGTATCGCCCTTGCCAGGAGGACCGATCCCCAAAACGGCTTTTGAATCCGCTGGGCGTAGCTTCCACTACTCACGCACCTTTGGGATCACTACACACAACGTTTATCGCTACAAATCAGCAAATAGGGCAGCCGACGAGTTCGCGCGACGTAGAAAACTTGAATTTTCGGAGGGAGAGAACAGAGGACCTTGGAAGAAGCCAAGTGATCTTACTTATGAAAGCCCCATCGCTGACCAATTCTGTGTGGCTTGTGGCATGGATGGTAGCTTTTACACTTGCGTGATGGTTGCCCAATATGAAGAGTATTTCGTGCGGCTAAATGTCCACATGTCTCCTGACACCATGACCTTCCAGGATCTGGAGCGCGTGCTCTGGGCTGTTGACGAGCGCATGGCCTACTGCCTGAACAAGCCGCTGCCAACGGCACCAGCCGGAACCGCCACGCCATAGCCATAAGGCCAGGTTTGCGCGCAGGAGAACATCGCTCCTTTGACACGTGGTCGAACATCCACTATGGTTATGTTGGCATAGCAGCGGGCTTCTCGGCTGATGCTCTGCTTGATGGCGCAGGGCTGGAACAGTTCGGCTCGGATATTCTCGCTTACCGAAAATGGCCTCAGGCTGTTCCGGGAGTCAGCGGGGTGCGACGATTTGATCAGCTATATGATCAGGCAGCGATCCAGGTCGGCGTTGATCTGTGGAAGACCTATAGCCTGGCAGTAAAACCGGAGGATATCGTCTGGGCGATACAAACTGTGCCTGGTCTCGATAGACGGCCGGCACAAGGAGGGCATCTATGAAGAAGATAACTTTGGGCTGCTTGGTTTTGCTGCTTTTGGTCTGTGGGCTGCCGGTAACCCTTTGGGCCCTGCCTTCACTACTGCCACCTACCGTAAGAACACCCCCAGTGGATATGCGTGACTTGATGGTAGATGCGACTCCCTTTCCCCCAGACTGGCGTGTGGTGCGCGGGCCAGAGCCACAACCCGAAAGATCGAGTTTGGATTGGGGAGATGAGAATCTATCTGTGGGCTTACAGCCCACTGGTGATAGAGGTTTTGCGTCTCACTACGTTTTCAAGTTCCGCAACGAAGCTGCGGCTATGTACGGTCACTTTTGGATTCTAAGACAGGGGGTATTGTTTCCTTCCCACCGGGAATCGAAGATCCCCGCTGAATGGACCTACCGCAGTCCGATTGCCGATGATTGGCGCTTTGCCTGTGTAGATTATGGGCAAGGCAAGCGAATGTGGTGTGCTGCTATGGCACGGTATGATGAGTATATCTCCGTACTTAATACCACCGTGTCCTCTGAGTATATGACCCTAAAAGACCTGGAGGGTATTTTGAGGGCCATTGATGAACGCATGGCTCAATGCCTGGGCAAGCTGCTGCCAACGGCACCAGCTGGAACCGCCACGCCATAGCCATAAGGCCAGGCTTGCGTGCAGGAGAACACCACGCCCACTACATATCGCTTTACCGGCCAGCGGGAAGAGAATACAATTGGGCTGTACTTTTACAATGCCAGATGGTATGACCCGGCCTTGGGGCGATTTGTGCAGGCGGATACGATTGTGCCTGAGCCGGGCAACCCGCAGGCGCTGAACCGATGTATATGTTTTGAATATCACTGCACAGGACCCCTAACTATATCCCGAGTGCCTTAACCCTCGCTAACGCCCATACCGCTTATCGCACTCCTGATGGCGTCTCCACTTCATTGTGTTCTCTCAATATGCAATGCCTCTGGTCTTCTCCTTGCGGGGAAGACCACGTTGGTGCTATACTCTAAGTGATATCGAGAACGGGAGAGCATTTTATATGGATGAGGTCAAAGTCTTGAGCGTCATGCGGCTGAGCGAAGAGAACCTAGAAACCCTGCGCCAAGTCTCACCGCAACTGAATATCTCGCAGATTACATGCCACAAGCCAGAGGAAATGGATCCCCTCCTGGACGAAGTGGAAGTGCTCTACACTTACTATGCGGACTTCGATCCTGCCCTGGCCCCGCGCCTCAAATGGATACAACTCTCCAGCGCGGGGGTAGACCACCTCTTAGATAAGCCCGTGATGGCCTCAGACATCCTCATCACCACCACAAGTGGTATCCATGCCATTCCTATCGCCGAATATGTTTTCGCCTCGGTACTGAATTTCTGGCGGCAATTCCCGCGCCTCCTAGGATACCAGGTCCGGCACGAATGGCCTCATGGACGCTGGGATGAGTTCCGGGGCGAAGAACTGCGAGGCAAAACGATGGGCATCGTCGGTTACGGCAGCATCGGGCGCGAGGTAGGTCGGTTAGCGAAGTGCTTCGGGATGCGTGTACTGGCCCTCAAACGCGCTCCCTCCAAGCGGGCCGACCCGGGCCATATTGTGGCGGGAGCAGGCGACCCGGCTGGCACCATACCTGACGCGATTTACGCCCCTGAGGAGTTGTGCGAAATGGTGGCGCAGTGCGACGTTGTGGTCATCTGCTTACCCCTGACAGCGGAGACCAAGGGGTTTGTCGGCAAAGAAGCCTTGCGCGCCATGAAACCCGCTGCCTACCTGGTGAATGTCTCTCGCGGCGACGTGGTGGACGAAGAAGCCCTGGTGCGAGCCCTGCGTGAAAGATGGATCGCTGGGGCCGGGCTCGACGTGTTCCACCAGGAGCCACTGCCGCCAGATCACCCGCTCTACGACTTGGAGAACGTCATCTTGACGCCACATATCTCTGCTGTCACCCACGCATACGACGACCGGGCGACCGCGCTTTTCGCGGAGAACCTCCGCCGTTATCTCCATGGAGAGGAGTTGCTGAACGTTGTGGATCGGGAGCGAGGATACTGAATCTGGGCTAAAGTACGATGACCGGCCAACGGACGAACTGGCTGCCCTGGCGGGCCATATGCTGCGCGCGGCGCGGCTCACTCTGGCCGTGGCTGAATCCTGTACAGGTGGGCTCTTGGCCCATCATATCACCAATGTCCCGGGCAGTTCGAACTATTTCCTTGGCGGAGTCATCGCTTACTCCAACGAGGTCAAAGTACGATTGTTGGGCGTGCCTGTTGAAACGATCGAGCAGCATAGCGCTGTCAGTTGGCAAACGGCACTGGCGATGGCGCGGGGAGTGCGTCAACGGCTCGGGGCCGATGTGGCCCTTTCGATCACAGGTATTGCTGGCCCGACCGGGGGCACGCCCGAGAAACCCGTCGGCCTGGTGTATCTTGGTTTAGCGGCGGACGATGCCGAACGCTGGGAAGAGCACCGCTGGTCCGGCACCAGGTTGGAGAACAAGGAATTTTCCGTGAGAGCAGCGCTAATAATGCTGCTGGCTTATCTGGAAAAGCGATTTTCCTGAAATGCACTATCAGTGATATATCTCGTTTCTAAACCCGCTACTTTTCGCTAGTCTGAGAGCGGCATACGAAAAAATTCTCAGCGGACCTACCGCCCGCTGAGAATTTTGTTCCACTCGCTTGGTGCGATGATGATACACTTAGGCTATAGCGCCCTTGGCAATCTCGACCAACCGTGCGAAGGCTGCCTCATCACGGATAGCCAGGTCGGCCAGCATCTTGCGGGAAATTTCCACGCCAGCGCTCTTCAAACCGGCAATGAAGTGGCGATAATCGAGTCCATTCAGTCGAGCTGCTGCATTGATGCGGGTGATCCAAAGCCGGCGCATGTCGCGCTTTCTATCGCGCCGGTCGCGATAGGCATACCAGAGCGATTTCATGCGCGCCTCATTCGCACGACGATACAATCGGTGCTTCGTTAACCGCTGTCCCTCTGTGAATTCAAGTACTTTCTTATGACGGCGATGCGCCGTCACTCCTCGTTTTACTCTTGGCAACTGATAGATCCCTCCGAGAAATTCCTAAAGTGCTCACTTCAGGTAAGGTGCAAGCCGTTTGATGCGCTGGATATCACTCCGGTTCTCGACCGGTAGCATCTCGTCATAAAGGCGCTTCGCGCGCTTGGCTCGCTTGCGCCTCAAATGGCTCTTGCCCCCCTTCGTGCGCATAATTTTACCAGATCCTGTGATCTTAAATCTCTTTGCTGTTGCTTTATGTGTCTTGATCTTTGGCACAGTCTATCTAACGCTCCTTAATTTGATTGTATCACTCTTGCTTACTTTGCGAATCCCCAATGCTTTTGCTCGCGCTCCCAGCGCTGGTTGCTTTGGCTTTCGAGGTCACGAGCATCAACATCGTAGGCCCTTCCATGTGTGGTTCTTGCTCAACCATCGCTACATCGGCGAGTCGGGCCGCGATATCATCCAGTAGTTTGCGGCCCAATTCTTGATAAGACATCTCGCGGCCTCTGAACCGGACACGGATCTTCACCTTTGCCCCTTCATCCAGAAACTCACGCACGCGTCTGAGTTTCACATTGATATCGTGTTCGCCGATCTTCGGGCGCATGCGAATCTCTTTGATTTCCGTGACTTTCTGGGCTTTCCGTGCCTCCCGTTCTTTCTTTGCTCGCTCATACAGGAATTTGCCGTAATTCAGCAAACGGCACACCGGCGGGCTTGCATTGGGAGCCACCTCCACTAAATCGAGGTCTCGCTCCTGAGCAAGACGCAGGGCATCGCGAATAGAGAAAATACCGAGCTGGCGGCCAGTCTCATCAATGAGACGAACTTCGGGAGTCCAGATCTCTTCGTTGATTCGATAATCTCTGCTTATCTGATTCGCCTCCATAAAAAGTGCGCTACCACGGCCTGGCGAAGCAGGACAATGTGCCCCGCCCACCGTGCGGGCAGCGCAACTATACAGAGAGATGAAAACGTGATAAATAACAACCTTATCATATCATAATAGGCTCTTGTAGTCAAATACACCAGGCGCTTGCACCAGATGCTCTCTGACACAGCGCTCGCCCGACGACCCCTCTGACTTCAGCGGACACGCCCATCTATGTTTTTCTCTGCATGCCAGTAACCCATCAAAGCCATTGCCCTCGCTCCATACACTTGGGCTTTGAAATCTCCACAATTCCTCGGCCTCCAACTGGCCTTATCCCAATCGCTCTTGCTCCCGATTGGTCTGAGATCCACTCCAGGCCGTAGGTTCACTTCGACGAAACGGCTATTTTGTGCTAAAATTTGCGCCCACAGAGGCGCGATGAATCTCTCCACGGACAGGAGGATAGGCCAATGCCGCTATCATCAAAGACCCAGACTCGGGCAACCTCTCATAGTCATAAGGAGACCACTCCATCACCTCTGCGCTGGCTTTGTTTGGCCGTCGTGTCTTTGGTCTCATTATTTACTGCCTGCAGCAACATTACCCAACCAACGAACTTTGTCAACCCCGCGGCGACTAAATTTATCGAAGGTGCCACTCCAACTTGGGCCCCGCTCCTCCTAACACCTCCGCCTACCAAAATGCCTTCCCCAACTTATCCACCCAATGCGGTCCCCCTAACGCCCACCTTCGGACTGCCGGCACCCCAGCCAACCTGTGAGGCTACGCCCCAATGGGGGCTAGGGGATGTCTGGGCCAACGAGCCCGTGCGCACGCGCCTGGGCTGCCCGAC
Organism: Chloroflexota bacterium; assembly: GCA_014360825.1. Lineage (NCBI taxonomy): Bacteria > Bacillati > Chloroflexota > Chloroflexota bacterium. The sequence continues at coordinate 40,527 of JACIWT010000012.1, forward strand.
CGGAGAGCAGATGGGGGAACAGGGAGCACAGATCAACTTCGAGCACGGTCTGATGCTCTGGCGACCGGATAAAGGGTTGATTTACGTGCTCTATTATGACCATCAACTAGGCCGGAGATGGGAGGCGTGGGCCGATACATATTTACCGGGTGACCCCGATATGGACCCCTCCATTACTCCACCCACGCCCGAAGCCGGACGCTACCTCTACCAGCCGACCGGCCGCTTTGGCAAACTCTGGCGCAGCCAGCCAAACCTGCGCGAGAGATTGGGCTGGGCTGTGAAAGAGAGCGGCCAGGAAAGTGATAGCCTTATCAAAACCTTCTCTGGCGCTCTGCAAGATTTCGCTGGCGGGCTCATATACTGGAACGGTGCGGTTTCTTTCGTTCTGCGCACGGATGATATGACATGGGACCTGTACTGACCCCTCCCTCCCAGCCTAGCACATCCCATAAACTCCAGCGCTGGGCATTTCTTCCCTTGGGGTGTGCGCTGGGCCTTTACATGAGCAGAACCATAGTCGAGATGCAACCCACCTCGTTACCATTCCCCACAGCCCTACTCGTCCTGTTGGCTTATAGTATCCCAAGCGTATTCGGCGTAGCGATCGCCCAACGGATTGGAGTGGAATGCGTGCCTCTTGCACTCCTCGCCGTATACGTGTTCTGGCCTCAGGTAGATCTAACGCTCTCCACAGTGATTGCGTTCGCATCTCTATGCGCCTGTGTTACCGCCACTCTACGTCACCTTCCAGATTGGCTTCCTGATAGCCTCGTTGGAGTGGCCGCGTGTGCATTATACCTGCACACCTCGGCCCCGGGCATGCTCCCAGCCGATGCAGGTGAATTCCAATTGGCTTCGGCGGTGCTGGGAATCGCCCATCCACCTGGCTACCCGCTCTACACCCTGCTCGGCAAATTAGCCACATTCTTGCCCGTCGGCAATGCGGCCTACCGCGTAAACCTTCTCTCTGCCTTCATCGGCGCGCTAACACTGGTCATGGTCTGCCGAACTGTGCGTCGCGCCACTGGCGATAAGGAGGCAGGCATTGTGGCTGCTGCCAGTCTTGGGGTGGCCGCCACATTCTGGGCTCAGAGCACCACAGCCAACGTTCGCAGCCTGACCGCGCTCCTCACCGCGTTACCAGTATATTTCTTAATCTCCTATCTTCGAGAGCGCTCACCACGATATATCATTGGTTTCGCTGTCACTCTGAGCCTGGGGCTAACCCATCACGGCTCGCTTTCTCTGTTCATTCCGGTCTATATTGCTTACCTGTTTTTGGTCGATCGGGAGTTGTTGATCTCCCCTCAAAGGTGGGTCCAGCCTCTGTGTGCCTTTCTTCTACCTCTGACCGTGCTTCTGTATCTGCCACTACGTAGCCTGATGAACCCGCCCTTCGACCCTGCGCCCATTCGCTCTGTGGGAGATTTTCTGAACCATGTGCTAGCCCTGGGTTTCCGGGGTGATCTTTTCTACTTCCGAACCATCGAAGATCTGGCCCTCCGCATTGGCGTTCTGAAGAACATCTTAGCCCTGGAATTTAGCTGGGTACTGATGAGTGCAGCCATTCTGGGCATGGTCGTTACTTTGGTAAAACACCGTGATTTAGGCATCCTATTTCTCGGCATTTGGACTATCAATGCCCTCGCCGCTTTGACCTACCGTGCACCACAGACCGTTGAGTACCTGATACCTGGCTATGTGGCATTGGCTTGTCTCATTGGCCTAGCCGCGGCATATCTCCATGTGGCTACTCGCAACAAACTTTTTGCTGCGCTCGTTACCTCAATCTTGCTATTGGCTGCGTTCCTCAATTTCGCCAACAATTACCCAAGCTACCTTGCTCTGTCTCATGATACCTCGACGCGAGACTCCGCCAAGAACTGCTTGAGTAACGCGCCACCCAACGCTCAGATATTGGCCAATTGGCACTGGGTCACACCGCTGTGGTACCTGCAATTGGTCGACGGGATGCGGCCCGACGTAACGGTGCGCTACGTCTATCCTGAAGGGGCAACGCCCATCGCCGAGACCTGGCAACAGCGCATTGTTGAAAGCGTGGCCATTGCACCGACCATCATCACCAACTACTACCCCAACTTCGTGGAACTGCCCTACCGCATTGAGCCATTTGACAACGCGTTTTACGTGCGAACCCTGCCGAGTTTCGATTTGCTTCCAGGGATAAGCCTGGTAGATGCAACTCTCGGTGGTGTTATCCAGATCCTGGGTTTCCGCCTGGATCACCCGGCTGTCCTTCCTGGCGGTCGGCTGACTATCCATATCTATTGGCGGCCCCTGACAAAACTAAACCGCGACTACTCATTTTTCGTGCACTTGGTTGACCAGAATGGCATACCGTTCGGTCAAGGTGACGTAACGCATCTTGCAGCCCGGTACACCGTGGGCGAGATAATTGCGGATGAGTACACCATCTCCACTTTGACAACCACTATGCCAGGAGTCTATCGCCTTATTGCTGGCAGCTACATCACACTACCCGAAGGCGGGTGGCAACGCCTGACCACGAACACGGGCAGCGATAACGTCTGGTTAGCAGATGTACAAGTGACACCCCAAACACAGCCCCCAGTGACGCTACACCCATTGCGTGTACCTTTCACGAGCGGCGTGCGGCTGGTGGGCGCCGATTACGATGATAGTATCCCCGGGCAGCGTCGTCTTTATCTACACTGGCAGACCACTACCGAATCCCCACCCGCGACGCGGGTGATGATTTACGCTGGGGACGCGTTATATGATCAAACGGCACTACCAACGTCAGGCCCGCCCCACTACTTCACAACTGCCCATGACTTACCTGAGAATGCCGCGCAATTAAGCGTGGAACTACGAGGACCGACCGACAGACCACTCGCGGTGCTCGGGCCATGGAACATGCCTCGAGGTCAGCGGATAACCCTGCCCCTGCCCAAATCACGGAATCGCTATGTGCCCTTGGGTGGCGAGATGGTGTTGGTAGGCGCAGACTACGTGGAAAGCGCCCATCGGGACAAGGATTGCCGAGTAACACTTCGCTTTCGCAGCCTTGCCCCACTCACGCATGACTATGTAGTTGCGCCAAGTCTGACCGGGCCTTCGGATGCCTGGCGAGCGGGAGACGACAGTGTGCCTGCCCTGGGAGGTATCCCGACCCTGAAGTGGCTGCGTGGCTGGGACGTAGAAGATGTGCACCGCATCCCTGTGCCAGGAAGTGCGACTACTGGCCAGGCCACTCTGTATCTGACAGTGTACGATGCCTTTACATTGAAATCGTTAGCAGTACTGGATGAAAGATTGGCCCGGATAGGCCAGGGGACGATATTGGCATTAGGTAAGATCGAAGTTGAATGAAGGGCTATGGCACAGCCTCAATGGTCACACCACCAACTCGGACCGAGCCGATCGCAGTCAGGGTAGCGGCGTCATAGAGGACGATCTCCAATTGATAATCATGGCCCAGCGATAGACCTGCCGGCAACGCCAAGAATACCCGATCCGTCACCAGTTCGCCGGGCCGCCACAGACTCGTGGGATAAAAGCCATAACGAGGTTGTTTGTCTTCAGCAACCAAGCGTTCGCCCTCAGGCGACAACAGTCGCACCGAATACTTGTAATTCTCGCCTACGGGAGTGATGGCTCCCCATTTCAGTGTGATCACTAACCCCTCAGGGGACATCTGTCTTGCGGTTACACCATACAGTGCAATGCGCTCACCGTACATCGCTATCGGTGGGCCTGCCCCGACTGCGGAGACCCAGCCATCCACGTAAACAGGATGAAGATACGTCGTGCCTAGTGTCTCCCCCGCCTCGTTCACGGGCTGTATCTCATTCTGACCGTCCCACACTCGGAGAGCCAACAAATATAGCCCGCGTACGGTCTCTTGTGGGACAGGCAGAACGTGGGTGGTCTCCTGACCAGTGATCACCTCCGAAGAGGAGGCCACCGCATCAGGAATGCCCAATAAGTGCTCGGCCGGTGTAACGAGGCGCACCTCGGCGATCAGGTCATCCTGTGTCCCACCGTCCCAGTGAAGCGTGAGAGAAAACGACTCGCCTGCCTGCGCCATTTTGGTTGAGAGATCGTATCCGCGCAAGCGGATGGCACTGCCAAAGCGTAGACCATCGGGGTTGTGGTGTAGATACGGTTGACGGTAGAAATCCCAGGTGAGATCCAGCAGAGTGTTCCCCTGTGTGCGTACGGTAGTCGTGCTTACCAAAGGGACGAGGACGAGCAAACCAACCAGTCCGGTCAAACCGCGGATCAAAGTCCAGCGGTTTAGGACAAGGCTCCGGACGAGAAACAGCAACGTAACAATCAAGCAGAGCAACGTGCTACCCTCGGCGATGGTGCGGAGTGGTGTGCGTTCAAATCGCAGAACGACTTCGTGACTGCCGGCTGGGACTCCCAGGCTGATATAGCCAGAACTTGGCACCGGGCTGATTTCCGCGGGTTCTCCATCCAAGGTAGCCGTCCAGCCCGGAAAGTAGTGAGTGTAAAAGGCAATTGTCGCACCCTCCGCACCTGCAGCCACTCGCCAACGCTCAAGAGTGGGCGAAACCTCTGCTGGTTCTACAGCGTCCAGTGACCCCGCCAGGACCAGCGGAGTGGATTTAAGTCCCTGGTTCAGCAGCACTGCGGAGGTATAGGGCCGTGGATCCACCCATGTTGGCAAGTAGTCACGGCGGATGGTGGTACCAATGTTGGCGGTGAAATACTCGTACCAGGCCAGACGTTCAGGCGTTACATCGGCTTCGGTGATGAGCAAGCGCTCAGGACGCAATCCGATCAGACTCGCTAATACAAGCAGCAGCGCCAGTACGCAGGCTACCGATCCTGATCGTGGCAACGTCCGCATGCCGGCAGCGATCAGGAGTGCAGCAAAACATGCCTGCACGGACAGAAATCGCCAGGGGAATTGCACCAATGGCAAAAGTGGGATGTTCTGCCAGAATGGCCGCGAGAGGGGTGTGATCATCCATGTGGACACAATACATGTGATTAGGCACAGCGTCTCGCGGCTATCCCGATGACGCGACCGGAGCCAAGCCGCTGTCACGGCCAACCCACCGAACAAGGTAGCCAGCGCCTGCATTAGCCCCAGGACAAATGGTGTGTGCTCACCGTCAATCCGGTAGTCAAATAGCAGGCTCCCCTGCACCAGGTTAAGGCTGCGAAAATGTCCCTCATAGTGAAAGTACCCGGTGGTCATATCTTCCAAATGCACTATGCCCCGTTCAAGCAATGCTGGCAACCAGAACCAGGCACTTAGGCCCAAGCCCAGCACTGCACCTACCACCATAGCCGCGAGCACCCGGGCTCGGTTTTTGGGTGCACTCAAGATAAGGTACAATCCCCAAAGTATGGCAAAGGGTGAGAATATCAACGCGGAAATGTTGTGGCTCAGCACTAGCCCGGCATAGCTGAGCGCCAAACCGCCAACCGCCCCTGCAGAGGGCCTTTCCTGGCAACACAGGAGCGTGTAGAGGATCAGCGGATAAAAGACAAAGGCATAGAATTCAGAAAGGGAATCCCCGCGAACATAGACGTTCACCAAGTGAAAGGGCGCGTATGTGTAAGCGAGAGCGGCGAGGGCAGCCAAGATCTGATGGGTCCACAGCTGCCTTGCCAATATGTACATTGCCAGCGCTGCGCCGAGGAAGCCGACTGCCTGTGTTGCCTGGATAGCGGGAATATAGCCCCATCCGAACAACTTGAGCACCGCGGCCAGGTAATATGGGAGGGAGGCATAATAGTGGAAAAATGGATAGCCCAGGCCATACGCAGCCTGGGGCATCCAACGAGCGGGGATAATGCCCCGACTCAAGTTCTCTACCAGTTGTTGAGTTCGTACCAACAAGAAGGGACTATCACCCCCAGCCCGCGTGTTCACCATCCCCCCGCCGGTCACCAGGGGCAGAACGGCGAGGCTCGTCAATAGCAGGGTAACCAAGAGCGGCCATTCGATGCGCCGCGTCCATCCCTGCGCAAAGGAGGCCGGGGAGATCGATCTCATAGCCGCTTCTTGAGGTAATAGAAACCGACTGGCAAACAAAAAGCGACCAGCGCTACCAACAGACCGCTCGAGTGATAGATCGCATTACCCGCCCTCGGCAAAAGCGGTTTCGGCGTAGGACGAGGGGTTGGTGTCGGCGTGTAAGCGGGTGTGCTGGTGGCTGTGGCGGTCGGAATCAAACGGGCACCAAACTCCACTTGGAAACGCGTGCCGCCCGACACGGCCACACCCCACCGGTCAGGGCTGGTGGATTCGTACCCATAAGGATTTTGTCGCGTGATGATGTAGTTGCCTGGAGGCAGGCCTTCCACGCAAATGGGTTGGGCTTGGGTTGTGCTTTTAAACGTACTCACTGCCACCCCATCCATATTCATCACGGTGATGAACACGCCGTGCAGGAATGTCTCCTCAGCGTCGCGCTTGCCATTCCCGTTGGCGTCTTCGAAGGTAACGAAGCAGATATCTGCCGTTATTGGCGTCGGGGAGGCAGTGGGCGTTGGGGAGAGAGTGGGCGTCGCAGTGGCCTGTGGTGTGTTGGTAGGTTTGGGCGTTGTCGGCTTTGGCGTGGGTTTGATGACCGAAAGACAGGCTTCATCCCAATAGGAGTCATTGAAGTGGGAGCGGAACTCCGGATTGCCGCGAGTGAAGACGGTGATAGTGCTCGCCTTAGCCACCGCGCTAACACTGAGTTGCATCCATGTGTTATACTCCATACGTGGTTCAGACCAGATAATATTGGGTGATTGCCAGTCTGTACCACCGGTGGGGTCAATGCCAACCCAGACTCGATAGTTGCCTGGCCTCACTGCATTGTCTGGGTTTGGATCTTCACTGCTCCAGACCTGTACCCAGATGGAGAAGGTCAATTGGCTGTTCACAGGCACAGCGACTTGTTGCCACAAACCCGCGTTATGGGTGGAGTAGGTCGTGAACATTTTCTGCGCGAAATTGCCGTGATGGATGCGGCGCGTGCCATGTTTGCTGGCGTCTTCTGGCTTGTACTCAGGCCGGCGGTTGTACCCATCCGCCTGGAAAGGACCATCTTGATACCATAGGTTCCAGCCATTGGCGATTGTAAGTTCGCCTGCCCCTCGGTCGCTGAACCCATCCTCGAAACTTGGGTTGACTAATGCGTTGTTAATGCAACCACCTTGAGGACTTGGACTGGCATAGACGCGAAGTGGCATCATCACTAGAAAAGCGATGGCTAATATACGAAGTATTTTCATGCTCTGCATCAGAGATGTTTGACCTCCTTTTTTCCGACTTACAAGGGCCTAAAGGATCTAATGTCTGCCAAATTTGCTAAGTTCAATAAAACGAACGCCACTCTAGTCCTTAGCCTGTTTTTGGCCGCTGCCTTGCGATTGATGCATCTGGCTGCCACGCCCCTAAGTTGGGATGAGGGTTGGAGCATCGGCCTGAGCACTTTGGGGCTCAGTGAGATCAATCGCATCACCGCGCTCGACGTACACCCCCCATTATACTACGATCTGCTCAAAACATGGATGGTCTTCGGCAAGTCCGAGTTCATGGTACGCTTCCTGTCGGTTGCAGCAGGTCTGTTGGCTGTGCCACTGGTGTATGTGGTAGGTCTGCGGTGGGCTAATGAGCGCGTCGGCCTGTTAGCCGCTCTGTCTGCAGCCGCCAGTCCGTTCCTGATTTACTACTCGCAAGTGGCACGTATGTATGCCCTTTGTACCGCGCTGGTGTTACTGGCAACGTATTCCCTGCTGCGAGCGGCAAAAGAAGAGCACCTCACTTACTATGTGGTTTTCACCCTCTCCGCCACAGCGGCCCTATACACTTTTTATTATGCCCTATTCCCCCTTATCTGTGTAATTGCCTACGCTTTGTGGCAATACCGCCCTCGGTGGCGACGGATTTTTGCCTCTTGTTTGGCTCTCGGGATACTCTATGCCCCGTGGGTCTTTTATGCTCTGCCACCTATGCTCAACAGGATAGGGACACGGACTGGCTTTGAATTTGCCGTTGCTGATCTGGTGCGTTTCGCTGCTGACGGTTTCTTCGGCCTCGTCTTTGCCTATGGTGCGGGATGGTGGCCAGTGTATCTCGTGCTCATCTTGTTCGCCGCGGGTTTGACCGTAACGCTGATAGAACGCCGCAACGCCAAGCCGATCGCCATGCCCTTGGCAGCGATCGTTCTCACGTTAGCGAGCGTCTCCGTGGGTGCGAAAGCCCACATGTTTGCCGCTCGCTATGCCATTGTGGCCAGCCCGTTTCTGGCGCTGGCGTTGGCCTGGGCATGGGACGCGCTCGGCCGACGCTCAGAGTTGGCCATGGCTGTTGGCATTCTATTATGGATCATTTCCATCACACCCAGTATCAGTGGTTACGTATATCAAAAAAGTTACGAGACCTCTGGCGCGTTTGATCCGGCCAGCGACCAGCGTTATTTATCCCGCATCACTACCCCCGATGATATCGTTTTCTTCAATGTCCTGAGCCTGGCTGGTGCTTACGAACGTTATCGCCAAGCGGATGATCCAGCCTGGTCTTATCTCCTGCGTTGGGATCCCGTGGTCGAGCCGTTGGAACCGGCAATACAAAATCGGCTCCTGCCTGCGACCCGAGAACACCAGCGGCTATGGTTTGTGCTGTACAAAGGCGGCTTCGGTCCAAATGGGCCTCTGCTGGACTGGCTGACTTTCAACCTCTATCCTGCTGTCGGTCAGTGGCGAGAGGATACTTTCTACCAGCTCTACCTGGTCCCCCAAGGCTCGCCTCGAAAAGTCGAACTGAACGCCCAGTTTGAGAAAAACATTATACTGGACAGCGCTGAATTTCCTACCCAGGCTTATGGGGGTCTTACCGTACGCCTAATCTGGCACGCAATACAGATCCCGATCGGTGATGTCAAGGTATTCGTACACCTCTATGACGCCGACGGCCACTTGGTGGCCCAGCATGATGCCTTTCCGGCAAATGACCTACGCCCGCCCTCTACCTGGCAGGTAGGTGAAACCATTGTGGATAACCATGGCCTGGTACTACCCCCCATAGCCAGTGGGAAATTCAGTTTAGTTGTAGGTCTCTACGAACCGAGATCCGGCGATCGTCTGCACTTGCCAGATGGCAGCGATCACCTCTTGCTCGGCGAGGTTGAAATATCGCCTGAGTAAAGGCGTGTCCGAGCGGCCGCATACAGGTTGGCTGTGAGATCTCGACCAACTACATCGTTGGCACAGGTATCACTACACTGTCTCCACTGGGTTGTCCCTCAGCATCCAGTGTCCGCAAGCGGCTCATATTCTCCAGCCGGTATAGCCCCACCCGCAATTCAACGGCTGTCGCGCTGTCCAGGTGCAGCCTGTGCTCGTCACAGACGATGTCACCGGGCCGCCACATTGTAGTAGGGTAGTAACCCCGGGCAGGTGGGGCATCATCCTGGGTGAGCATTGCCCCGCCGCTTAACGCATGTACGAAGACGGTGTAATCCACACTCATCGGGTGCTCTGCTTTCCAATATAGAGTTAGGTGTAATACACCTTCAGGCCCGCTTATCTGTTCGCAGCCCAGGAGAGTGATCCCCTGCTCGAAGCGCACATCCAGGTTGCGAGGCACTTGGCTAGCATCGGTGGTCTCGTAAGCCAAGTAAAGCAGCCTGGGCTCAGACTCCAAGTCACCGCGCTCGTAGGTGTCTTCACGAGCGCAGATGACGGCATTGTTTGGTAATACTCTCAAGAAAGCCTTATAATTTTCGTATGGCCAGACCACTAATAAGGTTCGCGGAGTGACGGAGGGTGTTGGAATTGGGGCCTCATCCCAAAGAAGGGTGAACCGTGGAGACACTGGGACGAGGAAACGCACGCTTGGCCAGTCGCGCCACAGCCGGGCTTGTAGATATACCGCACCAGCGGATGCCGAATCGCTCACCGCACTCATCCGGAACCCAGGGCCAATCCAGCCAACACCCGTCATCTGGTTGATACACGCGGCCAGTTCTGTAGCACCAGTTTCGAAGTGATAATAAACCGTCTCGCTTGGCGCATAAGCCAGAAAATAATCGCGCACAGTCCAAAGGCCACTGACAGCAACGATAGCGACCAAGGCTACGATAGCGAGCATTTGCCAACCACGACCTTCCATCCAGGTAGCGATCGCGTCCAAACCGAGGGCTGGGATGACGAAGACGAACGGCAAAATGCCCGCGGCACGCAAAAAATGAGGCGCTCCCTCGGCCAGGATGGTTGGTAGAAGCATCGCCGCGACCCAAATGAAGGTGAAGCGATGCCCCAACCGCCTACCGCGCAGGGCGACTATCACTCCGACCAAGAACGCCGTTGCCATCAGCAGATCAAACACGGGCCGATAGGGCAAGTTGTGTCGCGGAATGAAGTCGCCTCGAGTAGTGAACATGGCGAGCGTCCGGGCTAGGTTCAGTGCCAGTGTGCCCCAGAGGTCACCATGGTTGATCGCCGGATTAAAAATAGATACCTGATCAGTGCGGCCCAGGATGATCTCCGGGTGTCCCCAAGCATATAATCCAAGGGGCACGAGCATCACTGTAGCGGGGATGAGGAAATAAACAAGATCGTGGCGGAGTAAAGAGCGCCTGCTGAATACCAAATAGGCAATGAAGACAGCCAACGCAATGACTGTGAAGCGCGTCGCTAGATAGGTGTAGAAGGCAAGCCCGTACATCGTCCCAGCAAGCATGATGTCCAGGTGACGGCGAGCACGAACCCCACGCCAAAGAAGCCACAAACTGGCCGTCACAAGCAGGGGCATGGCGATGACGCGGAACCCGATGCGACTCAGATTGACGTGCCAGAATGACAAAGCCGTGATAGCAGCAGATAAGAGAGCGATGCGAGCATTGAGGGCCTGGCGCGCCCATAGATAGATGACTGGGATGGTCCCTGTACCAAGGATTGCCGCGACGAGGCGTATGGCGCCGGGGCTGCGTCCAAACAGGGCCACGGAGACAGCCACTAGGTAGATGAAAAGTGGCTCGCGACCGTTGTTCGCTGGAAAGTAAATAGGCCGTTCTCCGGCTAGAACTCGCAAGGCATCAAGTCCGTTGTACGCTTCGTCGCGATATAAGCCCGGCGGCAACGAGCCGATGGCGTAAAAACGGAGACCTGCCGCTATTGCCAGGATAATCAAGAGACAAGCCCACTCCATCCGAGATGGGTGATCTGACTGTCGCAAAGCGTTGCTCTCCCGGCGTATCGCCATAGTTTACCATAAAACTTTGGATAAAACTCAATAGCCATTATAAACTAAGTACCGGAAATATCCAAGGAGTTCTCATCTCGTGCGGGTACTAATGCTTTCGAAAGCCTGCATTATAGGTGCTTACCAGCGAAAACTGGAGGAACTGGCTTCTATACCAGGCGTTGAGCTGACGGTTATCGTTCCGCCTTACTGGCGGGAGGGCGACCATGCCATTCTGCTCGAACGGCTCTACACACATGGCTATGATCTTATCATCGAAGAAATGGCGCTCAATGGACATTTCCACCTGCATTTCTATCCCCGTTTGGCCCGCCATTTCATCCGCCTACACCCCGATATCGTCCACGTAGATGAGGAACCGTACAACCTAGCAACTTGGCAGGCCATGCATTTAGCGGTGTCAACTGGCGCGCGGGGCCTCTTTTTCACCTGGCAGAATATCCTGCGCCGTTATCCGCCGCCATTCTGCCTGTTCGAGCGCTATAATTTTGCCCATGCTGCACATGCCATTGCCGGCAACCATGAAACAGTGGAAGTACTGCGGGCAAAGGGTTACAAAGGGCCGATACAGGTCATCCCCCAATTCGGCGTAGATCCACAGCTATATCGCCCTATGAGAATAAAAGGAGGTGAAGAGCCGTTCACCATCGGCTACGTTGGACGATTGGTGGAGGAAAAAGGGATAAGGCTGCTCGTAGAGGCTGTGGCGGGATTAGAAGGGGATTGGCAATTAAGTATTGTCGGTGAAGGTCCACAGCGGTCTGTTATAGAGCGACTGAGCCATAAACTTGGCATCGCCAATTGTGTTCACTTCCAGAGGCACATACCCTCCATACAAATGCCCGCTCATCTCAACAGCCTCGATGTGCTCGTCCTGCCATCTCTCACCAAACCCAACTGGAAAGAGCAATTCGGGCGGGTACTGATTGAGGCCATGGCCTGCGAAGTACCGGTCATCGGTTCTGACTCGGGTGAGATACCCCACGTCATTGGCGATGCTGGCCTTGTCTTCCCCGAAGGCGACGTAGTAGCCCTACGAAATCATCTGCGCCGACTGATGGACGAGCCAGAGATTCGTCGACAACTTGGTCAACGGGGTCGCGCCCGCGTCCTCGCCCATTACACCCAGGCGCGCATAGCCCAGGAGACCTACCAGGTGTATCAAGGGATATTGGCCGAGGGATAATCGAACAGGATGCACCAGTAGGCAAGGAACCTTGTTGGAATTCGTAACGTTTGTGGTATAATTTCGAAGTAGTGAATGAATTTGCTGTGATTCAAAGGACGTCAACGCAAAGTTCGATTGAGCGACATATTGTAGTGAATGCCCAACTACTATCACTCGATTCTACCTACCGTGCGGCAGGTGTGAGCCGCTACATCTACAATCTCGTTGGCTGTCTGCATGATGCCGACCCAACCAGTCGTTATACAGCACTGGTAGGCGAACATGTACAAGGATGGCGTGGCATCGGTCAGCAAATCTCTCGGATGCCCACGAATCAGCCTCTTGTCCGCGTTCTCTGGGAGCAGACCAGATTGCCATCTCACCTACGAAGCCTTCACGCCGACTTACTGCACGCGCCGGTCAATGTCGCTCCACTCCAGTCTGTTTGCCCGACGGTTGTTACTGTGCATGATCTGAGTTTCATTTACTATCCCGACAGTTTTCGCGCCTTCCAGCGCCTCTACCAGCGGACGATGACGCCCATCTCGATAGGTCGGGCGGCACGAATCATTGCCGTCTCCGAAAATACCAGGATGGACCTACTACGGCTGTGCAGAGCCGACCCGGCGCGAGTGCAAGTCGTGTACAATGGTGTGGAGGGACGCTTCCGTCCCATTGACAAACCAGAGGTAGAAGAATTCCGCCGCCGGCGCGGACTGCCAGAGCACATGATCCTTTTCGTGGGAACGTTGGAGCCACGCAAAAACGTGAGCACCCTACTGAAGGCCTACGCTTTGCTGCGAAAAACAGGTAGGACGAAAGTTCCACTTGTTATCGCCGGCGGCAAAGGTTGGTTCTATAGCCCTATCTTTGCATTAGCGGAGGAACTCGGCCTAGGAGAGCACCTGCTCTTTCCAGGCTATATCGCAGACGCAGAACTGCCTCTGTGGTATAATGCGGCAGAAATTTTTGTTTTTCCCTCGCTTTACGAGGGTTTCGGCTTGACTCCGTTGGAGGCTATGGCCTGCGGGACACCGGTCATTGTTTCTTCTGCATCCTCACTTCCCGAGGTAGTCGGTGATGCTGGCCTTATCGTCGAGCCGCAGGATGTAGAAGGACTCGCTGAGGCCATCGCTCAACTCCTGGATGATCCCGCCTTGCGAAAAGAACTGGGAGCAGCGGGGCGACGCAGGGCCAGGGAATTTACCTGGCCAAAAACTGCCCAGAAGACTGCCTCTGTCTATCGGCAAGCACTGGGTGAGGAGAGCAACTGAATATGTCACCCCACCTCAAACGAGTGTGGACAACCGCGAAAATCATAAGTGACGCCATTCTGATTAACGTCGCGTATTTCATATCCTACTGGATTCGTTATGAACTAGAGTGGTTCCTACCAGTCGAGGAAATATACCAGTTACCATTCCAAATGTTCGTGCCCAGCGCAGTGGTGTACACGTTCATCCTGCTCTTGGTCTATTGGGGAGAAGGTGTCTACAAAGCCAAGCGGGGCCAATCCTGGTTGGATGAAGGCTATCTCGTACTCCGCGGCACGGTGGTTGGCACCGCTATCATGATCGTGCTTTCCGTCTGGTACTATACTACACTATACTCGCGCTTGCTCTTCTATGTCTATGCTCCAGTGGCCATTATTGTTCTGCTCACCCTCAGCCGCTGGGTCGAGTCGAGGATCAAAGCGCGCCTACGCAAACGGGGCATCGGTGTCGAGCGGGTGCTGATTGTAGGTGCCGGGGAAACCGGGCGCATGATCATACGTAACTTGGCGGCCCAACCAGAACTAGGTTACGAATTAGTCGGCTTTGTGGACGATAATCCTGAACGCGGTGAAGTGGACCTGGGTCGCTTCAAAGCCCTGGGCAATACCGAGAAAATCCCCAATATCGTGTCGCAATACAATGTGGACGAGGTTATCATCACCCTCCCTTGGATGTATCACCGCAAAATACTGAGCATTATGGCCCAGTGTGAAAGGCAGCGGGTGCGGGTGAAAATCGTGCCAGATCTTTTCCAAATGAGCCTGAGCCAGGTGGGCATTGACGACCTTAATGGCATTCCCCTCATCGGTGTTCGCGAGACGATCATCGAGGGCCCGAATCTGGCCCTGAAGCGAGCCATAGACGTCATCGTATCCGCATTGGCTCTCCTGATCCTATCACCATTTATGCTTCTGATCGCCCTCCTCATCCGCCTGGAATCGCCTGGATCGCCTATCTTTAAGCAGGTACGGTTGGGAAAGGATGGGAAGGCTTTCACCGTGTATAAGTTTCGCTCTATGCGCCTGGGCGCAGAAGAAGAGCAGCAGCAACTTATCGAATTTAACGAAGCCACTGGCCCCCTTTTCAAGATACGCCAAGACCCGCGACGCACTAGGCTGGGCCGGCTCTTGCGACGCCTCAGCATCGATGAGTTCCCACAGTTTTACAACGTTCTGCGCGGGGAGATGAGCCTGGTAGGGCCAAGACCCCCACTTCCACAGGAGGTCGAACACTACCAAGAGTGGCAAAAACGGCGTCTATCCGTCCGCCCCGGCCTGACGGGGCTTTGGCAAGTAAGTGGGCGTAGCGATTTAACGTTCGAGGAAATGGTTTTGCTTGATCTGTACTACATCGAAAACTGGTCTTTAGCGCTGGATCTAAAGATCATCCTTAAGACCATTCCCACTCTAATTGGAGGCACCGGGGCTTATTAGGGCTTGGAGGTAACATTCGATATCATGTTAATCGGGCCTCTTTCTGAAGTTGATAAGGAACGACTCATCGGCTTCCTCGCCGATTTGATCCGCATCCCCAGCCCTTCCACAGGCGAAGAGCAGGTAGCGAAACGCTTGGCTGATGAGATGCGGTCGGTAGGCTTTGAGGAAGTGCATATTGATAGCATCGGAAACGTGGTGGGGCATATCGGACCGCGGAAGGGCCCCGTGCTCCTCTACGATGGCCATATGGACACCGTTGGCATGGGCGACATTCGCGCCTGGACTCGCGATCCTTACGGCGCCAACGTTCAGGATGGCTACATGTATGGCCTCGGTGCAGCGGATATGAAAGGCTCCCTCGCAGCAATGGTTTATGGGGTTAAAGCCCTGACGGACGCGAAAGTGGAGTTAGGGGGCGATCTCTATGTTGTCGGTGTAGTCCAAGAGGAACCCTGTGAGGGACTAGCCATTAGCACATTCTTAGAGAAAGAGGGATTACGCCCAGACTATGTGGTAGTGGGCGAAGCCACTGAGATGCAGATCGCCAGAGGGCAGAGGGGGCGCATGGAGCTCAAAGTAACAACCCAGGGGCACTCTGCTCACGCCGCTATGCCGGAGCGCGGAGTGAACGCCATCCATGCCGCCGCACGTATTATTGTAGGCATCGAATTATTAGCATTGGATCTGGATGAAGACCCCGTCTTGGGCAAAGGGAGCATCACCGTAACGCATATCGAAAGCCAAAGCCGCAGCCGCAACGCTGTGCCCGAATCATGTTCTCTCTATATTGACCGGCGCTTAACCAGCAACGAGACCGAAGCCAGAGTGCTCACCGAGATACGCCGTTTAATCGGGCGAGAAGGTGTGAAAGCCGATGTAGAAGTGACGGAATATCTGGCTACTAGTTATACTGGGTATCCTTGCAGAGCCCGCCAATATTACCCAGCCTGGGTTACCCCCGAGAACCACTTCTTAGTGCAGCGAGCCATTGCCACGGTCGAAGAGGTGCTGGGATACCGACCAAAGGTGGGTCATTGGCGCTTCTCCACAGATGGAGTGTATACTGCGGGTGTGGCTGGCATTCCCACCATCGGCTTTGGGCCCGGTGATGAGCGATTCGCTCATGCCCCTGACGAGCGTATTCGCATTCAAGATGTTGTGGATGCGGCACAGGTGTACGCTCAGCTCGCTGTGAATATTTTGGGAACAGTTCAGCCCTAATAAGGGCATGCTCTCTTTCCAGAGAGCGGAAATAGATTCGCAAACTACTGAGACTAACAAGGAGGGTCAATATGAAAACCGATTCGTTCAAAGGAAGAGACTTTCTAACACTGCTGGATTACAGCAAAGAGGAGGTGGAGACTATCCTGGATGTGGCGACTGACCTCAAGCGCCGTTACGCCACCCGGGAACCTCACGATCACATCTTGCGGGCTAAGACGTTATTCATGATCTTCTACAACCAGTCGCTGCGCACCCGCAACTCCTTTGAGGCCGGGATGACCCAGCTAGGCGGGCACGCTCACTTCCTGGACCCGGAGAAAATCTATGCTCCGGCATTGGAAGGCGACGAGCGAGCCTACTCTACCGAGCGCGTATCGGACGTAGCCCGGGTGCTGGCGCGCATGGGCGATGCCATTGCCATCCGCTGCTATGGCGACCCGGTCGGTTGGGTATACGGTAAGGCGCACGAGATCGAGAGGAACTTCGCCTACTGGGCCAGCATCCCAGTCATTAACATGGAGGACGACAAGTACCACCCCTGCCAGGCACTCGCAGATGTGCTCACAGTCAAAGAAAAGTTCGGCGGTTTCAAAGGCGTCAAGTTCGTGATGAGTTGGGCTTATTCGCCGAGCGTCCACAAGCCCCGCGCTGTACCTCAGAGCGCCATTATCGCCGCCACAATGATGGGCATGGATGTGGTATTGGCTCACCCAAAGGGCTTCGAATTGGACGATGAAGTGATCAAGGCATGCCAGGATTATGCTGCAGCCTATGGTGGTTCCTTCGCTGTCAGCAATGATATGAAAGAGGCGGTAAATGGTGCGCACGTGGTCTACCCTAAGTCCTGGACTGCGGTACCTATGTTTGCCCCACCGGTTGGCAGCCGCGATGAGAAGGCGACCAAAGAATTGTTCGAAGCCCATAAAGACTGGATCTGCAACGCCAACTTGATGAAACTCGCTCATAAGGATGCGATCTATCTGCACTGCTTGCCGTGTGACCGCGGCTTCGAAGTTACCAACGATGTTATAGATGGGCCGCAATCCGCTGTTTTTGACGAAGCCGAAAACCGCTTGCACGTCCAGAAAGCGGTAATGAGCCTGATCATGTAACAAATCCGAGTGGGTGGGGAGGCACTCCCCACCCACTCCAACTCTCCAAATAGTGGTATAACCGATGACAAAAACTAAACTGAAGCCTAGCACTGTCCTTTACCCGGCCCCAGTGGTGCTGGTCTCTTGTGGGACTATGGAAAGGCCTAATATCATCACCATCGCTTGGACCGGCACAACCTGCTCGGATCCACCTATGCTTGCTATCGGTGTGCGGCCGAGTCGTTATTCCTATGGTCTCATCAAGAGGAGCGGCGAATTTGTAGTCAATATACCCACTGCCGACATGGTGCGAGTGGCTGACCAATGCGGCATGGTATCAGGGCGCGACGTGGATAAGTTTGCGCTGACGGGTTTGACCGCGATGCCTGGCTCTGTGGTGAGGGCACCACTCATCCAGCAATGTCCGATCAATGTGGAGTGCCAGGTGCGGCAAATCTTGCCCCTTGGCACGCATGACTTCTTCATCGCCGAGATCGTAGCAGTTCATGCCGACGAAAATATACTGAACAGTGCGGGCAAACTCCATTTTGATCAGATCACCTCGTTCACGCTTCACAGCCGGGAATACCGCCGTACAGGTGAGTCCATCGGGCACTATGGATTCACTGCCGAACGCTGAGGAAAATAGAGACCTCAAGTGAACCAAATGGGAGGAGGAAAGGCCATGGATCTACACGGTAAAGACTTGATTTGCACGCAAGAGTGGTCAATTGAGGAACTGCAAGCGGTTTTAGATCTGGCCGCCGAGATGAAGCAACAGCGGTATACGCATCGCCTGAACAGCTGCTTGGAACGCAAGACTTTTTTCATGTTCTTCTACAATCCCTCCGTGCGCACACGCCAATCCTTTGAGTGTGCTGCTACAGAATTGGGTGGGCACGCCCAATTTCTGGAACCGGGGGCAATGCGCTTGAAGACGGCGACCACCGCCGGTGAAACGGTGGAGGATGCGGCCAAGGTAATGAGCCGTTACGCAGCGGGCCTGGGCATCCGCATTCTGGAGGACAAAATTCCTTATTACGGCGCTGGCGATGAACTCATCCGTGAATATGCTCATTGGTGCACGATCCCCGTGATCTCGATGGCCCATGACAAATACCACCCTTGCCAGGGATTGGCCGATATCATGGGGTGGCGTGAGCACTTGGGAGAGAACCTCAAAGGCAAAAACTTGCTGGTGACGTGGGGGCACGGCGCATTAGCGCGCTCCTGGTGTTCGGTACAAGAGGCCCTGCTCATCGGTTCTCGCTTCGGGATGGATGTCACACTTGCTTACCCCGAAGGCTACGACCTAGACCCCCAAGTCATCGAGTGGACAAAACAAAATTGCGCAGCCAACAAGGCCCGTTTCACCATCACCCACGACGTGCGCGAGGGCTACGTGGGAGCACACGTGGTTTATTCACGCCACTGGATGAGTCCCAACGCCTACCGCGATGGCCAGTTCCACAAGCAGGAGGAGATTGAAAAGGCCTTAAAGTACCCGCAGTGGGTCTGCGATGCGGAGAAAATGGCACTGACCGACAATGCTCTGTTCACTCACCCGATGCCCATTGACCGCGGCCGCGAGGTGACAGACGAGGTAGCAAGCGGGCCGCGCTCTGTGATCTACGATGTAGCCGAGAATCGCCTACATGTGCAGAAGGCGATTATGGCCTTGACAATGGGCGACATTAATCTATAGCCAGCAACTACATCACAATTCAGAGGAGTGATTCACAATGGGAGGAAATGTTGCGGTTGTTGCTATTGGTGGCAACTCGCTGATCAAAGACAAGGATCACCAGACCGTGCCTGACCAATACGCCGCGGCTCACGAGACTTGTATCCATATCGCGGGCATGATCGAGCAGGGGTGGAACGTGGCTATCGGGCATGGCAATGGACCCCAGGTCGGCTTCATCCTGCGCCGCTCAGAATTAGCCCGGCACGAACTACACGAAGTGCCGTTAGACTTCTGTGGTGCCGACACCCAGGGGGCCATCGGCTACATGCTCCAGCAAAACCTGTACAATGAGTTTCTCCGACGCGGTATGAAAAAGGAGGCCGCTACCGTTGTCACCCAGGTTCTGGTAGACAAACACGACCCGGCCTTTCAGAACCCCACCAAACCCATTGGCTCCTTCATGGATGAGAGCACGGCCAAAGAACGGGCTGAGAAAGAAGGGTGGAATGTGGTGGAGGATGCAGGGCGCGGCTGGCGAAGGGTCGTGCCCTCGCCTTTGCCGCGGCGGGTTATTGAGTTGGACGCCGTCCAGAACCTCATCAATGCCGGCTTTGTGGTCATTACCGTGGGAGGTGGGGGCATTCCGGTAATTGAGGATGAAAAAGGCAACCTGGTTGGCGTGGAGGCAGTCATTGACAAGGACTACGCTTCATCGCTCCTGGCACGCAGCATACACGCTGACCTCTTCCTGATCTCCACAGCGGTGGAGAAAGTGGCTTTGAATTATGGGAAGCCAAACCAGAAATGGATTGACCAAATGACTGTCGCGGAGGCCAAGAAATACATAGCCGAAGGTCACTTTGCCAAAGGTAGTATGCTACCGAAAATCGAGGCCATCATTTGGTTTCTGGAAGCCGGTGGGAAAAAAGCCATTATCACCTCGCCAGAGAATATCGAACGTGCGCTGTTGGGGGAAACGGGCACACATATCATCCCATAGCACTGAGTGGATCGTCTCCGATGCACTTTCCGCGTGAAAAGGAGGGGCCTCGTGGACCACGTTCTCGGTTTGCGCTGCGTGATCTGCGGAGCAGAATATGGGGCAGACGAAGTTCGCTACGTCTGCCCCAAACATGGTGCTGAGGGCATCCTCGATGTTATTTATGACTATGACCTCATCCGCCAACGATTGAGCAGGGAGAAACTGGCTGCCAACCGCGATTATTCCATTTGGCGTTATGCTGATTTGCTTCCCATTGCTGATCGGACCCTCGCCCCGCCTTTGCAAATCGGTTGGACGCCACTTTATCATACCAGGCGATTGGGTGTGCAACTGGGCCTGCCTCATCTGTACATCAAGGACGATGGCCGACAGGCCACTGCCTCGTTTAAAGACCGTGCCAGTGCTGTGGGCGTGATCAAAGCACACGAATTGGGCGCAGAGGTGATCACTGCCGCCTCGACAGGCAACGCGGCTTCTTCACTAGCGGGTGTAGCGGCCAGTGTCGGGCAGCGCACCATCATCTTCGTCCCCGAAACTGCGCCACAGGCCAAGGTAGCACAACTCCTCATCTTCGGCGCGACAGTGATCATGGTACAGGGCAATTACGACCAAGCCTTCGATCTCTGTCTGGCTGCCACTGCTGAATACGGCTGGTACAGCCGAAACACGGCCTTTAACCCTTACCTCTCGGAAGGAAAGAAAACAGCGGCACTAGAGGTATGTGAGCAACTGGGATGGGAAGCACCAGACAAGATTTTCGTCTCGGTCGGCGACGGATGCATCATCGGCGGGCTATGGAAAGGGCTGCGCGATCTGCTGGCCCTAGACTTCATTGATAAAATACCCCAACTCATCGGCGTGCAAGCCGAAGGATCCGCAGTGCTATTCAAGGCTTGGCAGTCGGGCACGGAGGAGATCGAGCCCATCGTGCCCCACACTTTGGCTGATAGCATCAGCGTGGGTATCCCTCGCGACCGCATCAAAGCCTTGCGCGCGGTACGCGAGTCTGGTGGGCGCTATGTGACTGTGAGCGATGAGGAGATTCTGGATGCCATGCGCATCCTGGCGCGTGAGGCAGCAGTGTTTGCTGAGCCCGCCGGAGCAACAGGTTTTGCTGGTTTGCAGAAGATGCTGCGTGATGGTCAGGTTGACCCGGGGGACAAGATAGTAGTGATAGTCACAGGCAACGGGCTAAAGGATATTGCCAGCGCAATGAAAGCGGTGGGGGAACCATACCGTATAGAACCCACAGCGGAGGCATTGCGGAAACTGGTCAGATCGCACCACCTGTGAGTCTATATCGTCCGGTTTTTTGAACGGTTGAAAGCACGAAAATCAACCTTAAAACTTTCGCGCCGTAGGTGTCCCCTCACGCAGGTCAGATTATTTGATGAACCACTGGCGGTAGAGATAAGACTATCGCAAACCCCTATGAGTTGTATCTGCTATCCCTGCACACCCACCACAATGTGAACCTTGCGCGAAATGACGGTTTCTGATAAAATGGTTTTAATAGAAATGATCATTGGGCGTTCAAACAATGACCTACAGTGAAGTAGGTCCATTCAAATCCTCGTAGTTCCCCAAAGCAACGCCCGCCCAAGGTCAGAGCCGTTACTGTTTCCCCGATTTCGGCTTAGACGCTTTCCGGGCCTCTCGTCTTTATAGGCCGGGAAGCACTACTTTACTGTCTGTACGTAAATGTCTCAAAACCAAGCAGGTTCACAGTGAGCTTCATTGCTCCCGCGCTGGAGGTTGCTATGAATATGCCGGATGCTGAACGAATCTGGCATGCTGCCCTGGGAGAACTCCAACTCCAATTAACTAAAGCAACTTTCGATACTTGGCTAAAGAACACATTCCTGTATTCTTATGAGGACGGAACTTTCATCATTGGCGTGCCCAACGCTTACGCCAAAGACTGGCTCACAAACCGGCTGCACACCACTATCAAACGCACCCTAACAGCCATAGTGGGTCATAGCGTTGAAATCAAGTTTACAGTGCAACCGCGACGAACTTCCTCCGGCCGCAAGAAGGCAAAAGGGACTTCATCCCCTTTGCTCGTCGAGAAAGAGACCGCGCGCAGCCGACCTAAGTCAACATCTGCACCAACTGCCCTGAAACCGGAGTACACGTTCGATTCATTCATTGTGGGTAGTTCGAACCGCTTAGCCCATGCGGCGGCGCTCGCCGTCGCCGAGAGACCCGCAGAGGCTTACAACCCACTTTTCATTTATGGAGGAGTGGGGCTAGGGAAGACACACTTACTACATGCCATCGGTAATGCCGTCTTGGATCGGAATCTATCCCCGCTCTACGTTTCATCCGAGCGATTCACCAACGACCTGATCAACGCTATCCGCACTCAAACCACGGAGGAATTCCGAGCCAAATACCGCAACGCTAGCCTTCTGCTCATTGATGATATCCAATTCATCGCTGGAAAAGACGCTACCCAAGAGGAATTCTTCCATACTTTCAACTCGTTGCACGAGGCCAACCGCCAGATCGTCCTTTCCTCGGATCGCCCTCCCAAGGCTATTCCCACCTTGGAAGAGCGTTTACGCTCCCGCTTTGAATGGGGTCTTATCGCCGATATCCAGCCTCCGGATTTTGAGACCCGTGTTGCTATCCTGCGCTCCAAGGCAGAGAAACACCTTGTGCCGGTTCCGGAGAGTGTCCTCGATTTGATTGCGCGCAAGATCCAGGGCAATATTCGTGAGATGGAAGGTGCGCTCAATCGCGTAGTGGCCTACGGGCAGATGACGAGTCGACCGTTGGACCTGCAGTTGGCGCAAGAGGTTTTGCAGGACCTGGTCTACCACACTGAAAACGTCACCTTGTCCCAGATCGTGGATCTGGTTGCTGAGTATTATCACGTGGACACCGAAGAACTGAGGGGCCGTCGGCGCGACAAAGGGATTGTTCTCCCACGCCAGGTGGCTATGTATCTGGCGAGAGAGATTGCCTCCGCGTCACTGCCACAGATCGGGGAAGAACTTGGGGGACGCGACCATACCACCGTGCTCTACGGCTGTGAGAAGATCAGCGAGTTGGTAGAAACCGATGATCAAGTCCGTCGGGATATCCTAACCATTCGCGAGAGACTACACAACGGTCATCATAACCGATAAAGTGTGTGGAAATGCCCGGGGCCACAGTTGCTCGATTATTTCTGTGGATAACTCGTTTAAAACTGTGGATTTCTCTGGATTTTTGTGGACAACTTTCCCTTTTGCTAGTGCCTTATTCCTCCCTTGTGTAGACCTCTAATACAACCTATATGGTCATCCATGTAGAAAAATCAATATCTGGTAGAAATCTCCCTTGATCAGTTACTAGCCCCTTTTCCACGCTCCACCGGATAACTCTTTCACCCCACCTACCAAGTTTTGTATATGTTTATACCAGCAACCCAACTGGTCGTGCGTGCACTCCCAAAGGGCTCCTCTTTCCACAGTATCAACAGCCACTACTATGACTAATTACTCTATCTTGATCTCATGCACTTTGGGTGATGGCAGTATACTCCTGTAAAATCAAACGGCGTGTGGTACACTATGGTGAACGAACCCATCACCATCCCGGAAGGGTAGAAAGGACCACACGCCATGGAAAGGATACCACCGAGTGAACGAATCCGCAAACAGCTGGACCAGCTGCTCAGCGACGGGCTTGAAGACCGCGCCCTCGAG